>DATENN010000507.1:0-2993 GCA_035275045.1 Pyrinomonadaceae bacterium | reverse complement strand
AACGACGTCGCCACTACACCTGCAAAGTTGAAAGTCGTCGGCGAATCCGCGGCCGGCCGCGGTTGGCACAATGAGGTGAAGGCCGGACAAGCGGTCCGCATCATGACGGGTGCTCCTGTCCCCGCCGGCGCGGACAGCGTTCAGCAAGTCGAACTCACGCGCGAGGTAAACGACACAACAGTTGAAATTCTCGAGCCGGTCGCGCTTGGCCGTTCAATTGTGCGGCAGGGCAGCGAGATCAAACGCGGTGAGGTCGTGTTGCGCGCCGGCGAGCGAATTACTTCGGGCGCGGTGGCAGTCCTGGCTTCTTTCGGTTATGCATCGGTGAATGTGGGTCGACGTCCGCGCGTCGCAATACTCGCAACCGGCAGCGAACTAGTTTCCGTCGAGAAAAAACCCGGCCAGGATCAGATACGCGACTCGAATAATTATTCAATCGCCGCTTACGCGCGCCTGGCCGGCGCCGACATCGATTGTTTGCCTTTGGTGGGTGACGATGTTTCGTTGCTGAAGCGAACTATCGCAGCGGCCGCTGAACACAACGATATGATCATCACTTCCGGCGGCGTGTCGGTGGGCCGCTATGATCATACTAAGACCGTTATCAAAGATCTCGGCGCGGAGGTTTTTTTTGAACGGGTGGCGTTGCGGCCGGGAAAGCCGACGGTGTTTGCGAAGTTGAACACAGGCACACTTGTTTTTGGTTTGCCCGGCAATCCCGTTTCTGTCTCTGTGACTTTTAATCTGTTTGCGCGCGAGGCTTTGCTGATCATGCAAGGCGCGAAGATTACCGGCCTGCTGCAAGGAATAGCTTTGTTGGGAAAGAGTGTAAAGGCCGCGGCGGGCCGAGAGAGCTTCCTGCCGGGAACCTTATGGACCAACGATGATGCGCAGTTGATCGCGGAACCTTTGAAGTGGGGCGGTTCTTCTGACTTTGTCGCCTTCGCGCGCGCGACGGCCCTGATAAATGTCGCGGCGGATGGAGGGACCGTTGAAGCGGGTACAACAGTCAGAGTTTTGAGGTTGCCGAATTAAAGAGCGGGGGCAAGCCCCTCTCTTTTATGAGGGAAATCAAATGGTAATCAAGCGGGGCTTTTGATAACCATCGATCGCGATCGCAGCAATGCGATCCTTCACAACCTTGATGCCGGCAAAGCCAGGCAAGTGTTCGAGTCGCTGGCTAACGGTGCGTTCGAAATGCTCCACTCCGCTGAGCCCTTTGAATAACGTCGCTATCACGTAATCTGTTTCACTTTGCGGTTTGGTTCCCTGCCCGACAGGTGTCCAAAATCTATCGACCATGAAGCGCGAAAACTTGCGCGTGAAATCCGAAGCTTCCAAACGCAGCCGTGCAATCTGCCAGTAAAAATTTGAATGAATCGATTCCTCCTGGGCGATTGCCCGCAGCAACTGCTCAAGCACTGGGTGACCGGCCAGGCGCCACAACCGGCGATAGCCCTGCAACGTGGTCATCTCGTTAATCGCGCCCCATACCATGTGCACACCGGAAAAGTGTCGCCCGAACACGCTGAGAATTGCCGATCCGATATGCGTCTGCAGCGTGTAGCCCAACGGAATCGCGCTCTTAGCTTCATTCCACCAATGCTTGCTTGTTGGTATGCCTGCTTCGTTCAGAAAACGGTTCAGCAAATTAGCGTGCACGTTCTCTTCAACGCTCCAACGATCCATAAATTTCCGGATATGGGTGTTGCGACACGTCGGCGTTCGGAGCAGTTCGTTGTAGTAAATCTCCGTAAAGCTTTCGACGTCCCGCATGTAGAAAATTACGGGAACAAAATCGGCAGGCAAAGGATATTTCGCTACATCGTGCCAGGGAATCTTGTTGATGAAATCTTCCGTAAGGGCGCGGGGTTGTTGCTCATACCAATCCAGAACGTCTTTGTCGGTTTCGAACACGGGGCAACCTCCAACGGGTAATTATCAGGCTGAAGTAAAATTGCGAAGACTGCCCTAAGATCGGATTTTGCAAGCGAGATGATGGTGGGATTATTCTGTGCCCGTTAAAAAAAGGCAATAGCAAATTTGACATTATGAAAAGCTTAACCCATCTCGACGGCGAGGGGCGCGCGCATATGGTTGATACGACTGAGAAATCCGCTACTGCGCGGAATGCGGTCGCGTCGGCGCGGGTGCTGATGTCAGCCGAAACGGTGCGCGCTTTACGAGCGCAACAAACGCCAAAAGGCGATCCCCTGGAAACCGCGCGGCTGGCGGGAATCATGGCTGCGAAACGGACTTCGGATCTCATACCGCTTTGTCACCCGTTGCCTATCACGCACGTAGATGTCACCGCGCGACTGGAAGACTTTGGTGTCTATTTAGAGTCCAACGTTTCGACAAATGCGCAGACAGGCGTCGAAATGGAGGCGCTGACTGCGGTATCGGTGGCAGCGTTGACTGTCTACGACATGTGCAAAGCGCTGGATAAATCGATCGTCATTTCGGATGTGCGACTCGAGAAAAAGAGTGGCGGCAAATCCGGCGACTACGAACGAGAGACGTAGTAAGCGGCCGAGCTCGCCACATTCCGCGGAACCTCGTCAGCTTCACCATCGTTTACCGTTACGACTATGAAGAGTTTCGGCATCCATCGAGAGGCGCGACCGCAGGCAACTTTGTTGTTGACGGCGGCCGTTCTTTCATTGCTGCTCTGGTTCATTCCATTCGCCGAGATTCTCACTTATCCATTCCGTCTTTTCGTAACTTTTATTCATGAAGGCGGGCACGCCATCGCTGCGTTGCTGACCGGCAATTCGGTAGAGAGTTTGAGTATTGCTACCAACGCCAGCGGCGAAACGTACACTACTCAAGGTGGTGTATTTTCGCAGATGCTGGTCTCCAGCGCGGGGTACGTTGGAGCGATGATCTATGGCGTGTCGTTGTTGGTATTGATTCGGAAAGCGGTGGCGGCGCGCATCGTGTTATTCGGTTCGGCTCTATTGGTTTTTTTGCTGACCGTAATTTACGGCGTC
>DATENN010000506.1:0-2465 GCA_035275045.1 Pyrinomonadaceae bacterium | reverse complement strand
AGCGCGACAGGGGGGTTCGAGTATTACCCAACAGTTAGTCAAGAATCTTTTGCTGTCTCCGGAACGCACGCTGCGCCGAAAAGTTGCCGAAGCGTACATGTCGATCATTCTCGAAACGCGTCTGTCGAAAGAGCAAATTTTTTCGCTTTATGCGAACCAGGTTTATCTGGGTCAGCAGTCGGGATTCTCGATCAATGGATTCGGGGAAGCTGCTGACGCTTACTTCAACAAAGATGTAACGAACCTTAGCCTGTCTGAATCTGCGTTTCTAGCCGGACTCATTCGCAGTCCGAATCGCTACAATCCATATCACGATCTCGAAACTGCCACCGCGCGCCGCAATCAGGTGCTGGATAACATGGCCGAGACCGGTGCGATTACCGCCGACGAAGCAGCGAAAGCTGAGGCTCAGCCGCTGCAAGTAAGCCAAACGAAGGGCCGCATCGATATTTCAGATGCTCCGTACTTTGCCGACTATGTGCAAAGTCAGTTGGGCGACATCATCGCCGGTCAGGGCGCGGCGGAACATCTACGGATTTACACCAGCATCGATCTCGATTTGCAGCGCGCAGCCTACGCCGCGGTGACCAAACAACTGGCGGCGCTGGACAAGATCGAAGCAAAGCGATTCGAGCCGGGCACGCTACAAGCCGCGTTGATCGCGATGAATGCAAAGACCGGCGAGATCGTTGCCATGGTTGGCGGACGAGACTATGGCAAGAGCCAGTTGAATAGAGTGACGGACGCTTATCGCCAGCCCGGCTCATCCTTCAAACCGTTCGTCTATGCGACCGCGCTTAATACTGCTTACGATCCGGTGCCGCGGGTCATTACGCCTGCGACGACCTACATGGACGAGCCAAAGACTTTCACGTTTGATAATCAGGAATATTCACCCGGCAACTTTGGCGACACATACTCTCACGCGCCGGTGACTTTACGCGACGCGTTGGTCCATAGTCTCAACGTCGTGACTGTCGACGTTGCAATGGAGGTGACGATCGGCCGAGTGATGAATCTCGCCGCCAAGGCAGGACTGCCGAAGCCGGCGCGCTCCTATCCCGCAATGGCGCTCGGAACCAGTGAAGCAACGCCGCTACAAGTTGCTTCCGCTTACACCGCCTTCGCAACGCTCGGCACTCGCACCAGTCCCATCGCAATCAATCGCATCACGACCGGAAGCGGAGTGACGATTGCGGCTCCGACACCGCAGAAGAATGAAGTGTTTCATCCTGACGTCGCCTACGTGATGACTTCTTTTATGAAAGACGTCGTGAATCGGGGCACGGCCGCGCCCGTGCGAGCGCGTGGTTTCAAAGCGAACGTTGCAGGCAAAACGGGAACGTCACGCGACGGCTGGTTCGCCGGGTACACGCCGAACTTGGTGTGCGTAGTCTGGGTCGGCTTTGATGATGGATCGCAGCTTGGACTGACGGGAGCGAACTCTGCCTTGCCTATCTGGACAGACTTTATGCAGGTAGCACTTTCTCAACATCCCGAATGGCAGGGCGACTGGGCCATGCCCGCCGGTATTGAACAGATTGCTATCAATCCGAAAACGGGAGCTCCGGCGGCAGCCGATGATCCCGACAAGCGCATCGAATTATTTATTAACGGCACTTCGCCTCACGGCGCCGAGACGCTGCCGGAATCAGAATTATCCCCGGAGGAAATGCCGACGCTTGAACCAATCGATGTGTTACCGGTACCCACTATCGAACCATCGCCATCACCTTCGCCTCGTCGTGCAAGGACAGACAACGGCAGTCGGTTGGAAGGGACGATCACACTGGACATTGATCCGACAACAGGACTGATCGCCGTGGAAACGTGTCCCGTGATTCGCACGAAGACTTTTGTCCTGGGAACGGAACCAACGAAATACTGCGGCCCTGAATATCACCGGCAAGGCGCGACGCCGCTACCGACACGACCGCGGGCAATTAATCCTTAAGTAGTTCCTGGCGCTTCCAACTTTGTAGAGCGGCGCGCAGGGTCTCAATAGCGAGCGCAGCGGCGTGTTGCTTTCTCAGAGGCAGTCCGCCAACTGCGTCGATCAATTGTTGTCGACTTAATTTTGTTGCTTCTGGGATTTCTTTTCCTTGAATTAGTTCGGTAAGAGCCGAGCCGCACACGAGGGTTGGCGGGCAGCCGTATGCGAGAAACCGTGCGGACTCAATTGTGCCGTTACTGAAGCGCAGATACAGCCGCAAACGATCACCGCATACGGGATTAGTTTCTTCAGCGACTGCGTCGGCATCAATCAGTTCACCAGCGTTGCGAGGATTCGTCAGGTGATCGGTAAAAGATTCCGAGTAGGGCATCTGCGATTCAGTAGCAAAGATTCTTAGTGGCACAGCGCCGGCGCATCCGGTCGATCAATCTTTCCGCTGCACGGCGAAGTCACCCGTGCATCAATGGCGCAGTTCTACATTGAACCGGACTCACTAGGCACAAATCTAAGG
>DATENN010000505.1:0-4661 GCA_035275045.1 Pyrinomonadaceae bacterium | reverse complement strand
CTTGGCTCCCGCAAATTCTTTTTTTGTTTTGCCGCTGATAAGTTTCTCGAACTTGCGCACCTTCGCCGCCGGAACTCTTTTCTTTTTTGGCAGATCCAAATCTTCAGGCGCCCGCAATTCGTCGGCAAACCGCATCGTTTCTGCGCGCAAAATTCCATGGTCCGAAAAAATCGCCACCAGGTGTTCTTTGCCGCGCATGACGAAAGTGGCGATGCCGGCAAGTCCACTTTTCGCCATTGTCTCAGCCAATAACTTGTAAGCTTTGTCTGAGCCCGCTTCAGGTGTCAGGAAGTAACCACGCTCAAAGTGCACCGGCGGAATTGAATCTTCTTTCACGAACCGCGTCAGATCGATATCGCGCGTTTTCTCTGGCGCCAGCCGTTCAAGTTCTTCGTCAGTGATAACGACGAATTTGTCTTTGCTAACTTCATAGCCACGGACCATTTCATCCGCGTCCAGATCTTTTTCCGTCTTTTGCGAGTAGTAGCGGCGTTGCAGCGGCGAGCCTTCACCGCCAAGCATGCGCAACGCAGTACGATTAGGCTTGTTAGCCGGAAACAGATTCACAGGTACACTGACCAAGCCAAATGTGAGCGTACCCGACCAGAACGGACGCACTGCGGCCTGTTGTTCACTGTCGGGTTCGGTTTTTTTTTCAGCTCGTTTAGGCAGCGCGCTTTCCTTTCTTCAAAGCCTCGAGACTTTTTGCCAATACGCTGTCGAGCGCGGTCGTCTTGCGTTTGCTCTTGACCGCATGCAGGCGCGGCTTGTGGCCTTTGGCTTTGCGTTCAATAAATTCCATAACTCGCTTGCGATATTCGTCTTCGTATTCAGCGGCGTTGAATTCTCCTTCAAGCATGCCGACCAGTTGCTTGGCCATATTTAATTCTTTTGCTGATGGAGCCCGTCCCGCAGGTTTCGGCAACTGTGCGGCGGAGATGACTTCCCCCGCATTTCGCAGCGTGCACAAGATCAGATAACCATCCTGCGATCGCAACGCACCGACGTACGATTTATTTCGCATCACCCAGCGCGCAATACCTTCTCGTTCGCGGTTTTCGAGCGCTTGGGCCAGCGCGAAGTAGGCTTCGACATCACCGTCTGGTCCGAGATAGTAAGGACGGTCGTACCACTGTTGATTGATGGATTCAGGCGGAACAAATTCCGTGACTTCGATGTCGCGCGAAGGCTCTGGTTCTAAACTTTCCAAATCTTCGTCGGTAAGAATTACGAATTTTCCAGGCTCAACTTCATAACCCTTCTTGATTTCTTCGGTACTGACCTCATCACCGGAATCAGGCGCGACCATGTGTTGCTTGACGCGCATGAGATGCTTATCGTCGAGCACGTGAAAGCGGACGGTGCGATCGACTACGGCTGAATACAACTTCACCGGAATCCTGGCCGTACCGATTTTTAGTTCGCCTTTCCAAATGGCACGTGCAGCCATCTCAAACCTCGCAAGTAGTTAAGCCACTTCTTCGTCGGCGCAGTCGCGACAACTCGAGCAGGTGATGTGCACTGCCGTCGTTTCTGCTATGCACATCGGACATAGTGGTCCATCGCAATCGAAACAGCGATATTCCGTTTCATAGATGTAAAGGTGGTTGCACTCGGGACATATTTCAGTGCCAGTTTCCAACCACCACGGCAACGTCCGGGTTCTCGCCATTGTCAGTTTGCGGCTTTCGTCTTCGCCGTGTCGCGCGAAATAAGTTTCGAGAAACGACTCTCGCTGCCGTCTTTGGTTTCGTCTTGATAAAGGAACGCTAAGTTGTTTTCCTCAAACGCCTCAAAAAACTCTTCCCACGTCACATGCTCGAGAGTGTCTTCACCTGAGTATCCGGGATAGTCGATCCTTAACACACCACCGCTGTCGCCTTTATCGGTTCCCTTAACGCGTGACGGCCGGCCACCGCGCTCTTCGACCCACTTGCGAATTTCGCTGTGATTCGTTGTGACTTTTGATTCTGATGACATGCTTCATTCTCCTTTGTCGGGATCCTATTAATTTCGCCGCTGGGCTTTAGTTTTTGATCAAACAGGTCTCCGTGATCGCGATGTATGCTTTTCTGCCAAGATTTGCCTGAAACTCTTGGTTTCGCAACCTCGATGCCAAGACAGGTTGGAGCAAATATCGGGTGCAGTTTGTGGGAATAACGAAAGGAAGTTTCGAGAGTGGATTGGTCTAATACACGAGATTTCACTCGTCACTCGGGAAGGGGCCAGAGCAATCGCAACGCCAGTTCAAGACACCAGAGAACGAGCGCCGTCAGCAGCGCCAACAAACACCAGAACGTCCAATACGACCCGAAGCGGGTTTCCCAACCGTACGCGAGGTGATGAGAAAGGTTCACGTTAAGTTCGTCCGAAGTAAAGACCCGGGATGCCGCCTGAATGATGAAATACCAACCCAGAGCATAAAGCCACGTGCCATTCTTCATCTTCACTCGTTTCAACGCCAATATCGCTACTGATAGACCGCCAACGTGCGCGAAGGTGGAGGCTATCGCCGCGTAAACATCAGCTGCATTTCCTCGACCGGTCAGAACCAAACCCCACGTTGGCACTACGTAAACGCACCACACGATTGCTCCGGGCAAACTCCAAATGACGGCAACTCTTATCAGCAGCGGTTTTTCAAAAAATATTCCCGCGGCTAAGAGTAAATTTCCGATGTTGCACATCCACAGCATGTGCCCGAGCTGATTGATTTGCCAGTAATGAATTCCCTGCGCCAGGAAGAACAGCGCCGGCAACAGAGCCAACCGGCGAAACGGTTTGTTGGAAAGAGTGTTTGCGCGCAAAACGAAAATGTTTTTTCTGTGGGCCGCACTCGCGGTGCGGTAATTTTCGTTTAGAATACCACTTCGCCTAAGTCCGAGCAGTTTCAGAAGGCCTTGCCGCGCTAATGCCATCACTTGAAGAACTTCTAAAACGATCGATTCCCGAGTTGCGCGAGCGCTTTCTCGACCGCTGCCGTCCGGTGCCTAAGGGTTTACTCGAGGCGCTCGAGGTAGATCAACGCAACGGCGCCCAACAACTAGCTAAGCTGATACGCAAACGCTATCGCAGCAATCGATCGGAAGGGCAGCGACTTCACACGCTGCTTCGTTTTGAAATTGCGCTGTGGGCGGAAGGCTATTCCCTGGTAGCCGGTGTCGATGAAGCCGGTATGGCGCCACTCGCCGGTCCGGTCGTGGCGGGCGCCGTTATCCTGCCACAAAACTACAAGCTGCGCGGATTAAACGATTCAAAGAAGATTCTGGATCAAGAGCGGCGCGAAGAACTCGCCATCCAAATCAAGCAGGATGCAGTGTGCTGGTCGGTGGGCTTCGCGGAAGTTGAAGAAATAGATCGCATCAACATTTACCACGCGGGCTTGCTTGCCATGCAGCGCGCCCTCGCGGGGCTCTCATGCGCTCCTGACTTTGTGTTGGTGGACGCTCGGAAGATTCCCCAATGTCCCGCACCACAGCGCGGCATCATTCGCGGCGATGCCCTGTCAGCGACAATTGCCGCGGCCTCCATAATCGCGAAGACGACCCGCGACGCGCACATGCTTGCACTTGATGCGATGTATGAAGGTTATGGCTTCGCGTCACACAAGGGCTATCCAACTCCTGAGCACTGTCGTGCGTTGAAGGAGTTAGGCGCGTTGCCGATTCATCGCCGTAGCTTTGGTCGAGTTCGCGAGGTTCTTGGCTTGGATCCGGTTCAGACGGAACTCTTTGACGAACAAGTTCCCCAACCACTGGACGCAGCCGCCGCCTCCGCCTAATAAATTCAATCGTTCAGCAACAGTTAAAGCAATTCTTTAGCTCAGCTTCTACATCATGGCTTCACTCAGCGAATACAAGAAGAAACGCAGCTTTAACAAAACACCCGAACCGGGACCGGAGAAGAAACGCACCAAGAGCGGTCACCTCTTCGTGGTGCAAAAGCATCGCGCCACCCAATTGCATTACGACTTTCGATTAGAGGCTGATGGGGTGTTGAAGTCGTGGGCTGTTCCAAAAGGGCCGTCTCTGGATCCCACCGTGAAACGCCTCGCTATGCAGGTGGAAGATCACCCGGTCGATTACGCGGACTTTGAAGGCGTTATTCCGGAAGGTGAATACGGTGGCGGCACGGTCATGGTTTGGGATATCGGCACCTATAAACCTGAAGAAACTGATGATGTCGGCGCGGCGTTGCGCAAAGGTGAGTTAAAGTTTTCCTTGAACGGCAAAAAGCTGAAAGGCTCCTGGGTGCTGGTCAGAACGCGCGAGCGCCAGTGGCTGCTGATGAAGCATCGCGATTACTACACCACGGAAGAAGAAGTAACCGACATTGCGCCCGCCTCAATTCTCACCCGACGAACGCTGGCGGAAATTGCAGAAGACGAAGGTGGCGACATAAAGAAAGCGGCCACCGGTGATCCGAAAACAATTCCCCGCCGGACTGGAGTAAAGCGCCGCAAGAAAGGCGGCAAGAAAAAGGTCTGGCATAGCAAGGGCAGCTAAAGCGTCTGCCTTCCCTCAACTTTCTGCCAACAATCCTGCATATGACAATTGACCCTCAACGATTCGCGCGGCGCTCGTATAGGGATGTGGCTCAGTTTTCATTTCGCTGAGGATGTGAATTACTTCCACGCCACGCGCCTTGAGGAAATCTGAAAT
>DATENN010000504.1:0-7350 GCA_035275045.1 Pyrinomonadaceae bacterium | reverse complement strand
GTTATAAAGAAGTCGATAGTCACGAGTGCTTACAGAGGCCGATCACAGAACCTAACATTCAGCTATGTTTTCAGGATTTGGGCCAATATTAAAGAGTTGTATGGTTTGATTGAGGAAATTTATAAACTCGCTTCAGAAATTCGGGTTTCTGTAAACACTAGCACCTATGTGGTACTCAAACAGTTGTCAGCCCTATCTCTCGAGAAAGCCGTTTTGTCACCTTCACTTACAGCTGAGGAAACTGCGTACCGAAATAAACACATTACACCGCGGCTTAGCAATGAATGTAGCGATAAGCTTAGGGCGTTACCAAAGAATAGCCAGAGTGAATACATTGAGCTTTGCCGTATTACTCAAGATGCCATGAGCGAGATTGAAGAAATTGAGTGGCTTAGGAAGCGATATGTGGAAATTGAGAAGAAGTTACTAGAAGGGCTCTTGCTTCCAGATTTCGATTTGCTAAAGGAGGTCCACGTCTTCTTTCACGACAAAGTGGAAACAAACATTCTTAAAGAATTTATTGAAAAAGAGATATCAGACGACCAGTATGATCAGTTGAAGAGCAAATTGAAAATTCAGTCACAGAAATCAAAAAGACAGCTTTACTATCACGAGAGAATAAATCTCGCCGTGGAATATTTGAAAGTTCTTGGGGGAGACCCAAGTAAAATAAAAGCTACCAAGAATCTCCATAAGACAACCGTCATTAGGAATGCAATGACTCACGGTAATTATGAGTCTGTATTACTTGATGAATATGCGGACGTCCTGTTGCTCTATTGCGAATTCATACGCCATTGGAGTGTGTGAATAGATAACCATTGCAATTGTGTTCGAGCATGGGGATTCCTCGGAAGTTGACCGCGCATCCCTTGGCTACCGCCAGCGTTCTGCAGTCTGCCAACCCTACACTAATTGGGCCGAACTATTTCTTATAAACAGCAATGCCCCAAAAGTTAATTAGTCGGCCGCATGGCATTGCAGTGATCGAATGCGTGGTAGTCGTCGGACTTGCTGCTAGTGCTGAGCAATGAGTGTGAGTGCCCCGATTGCAGATTGGCGATTGCCGAATGCCGAATCAACGGCTACCATTCCAACCCACGAGCGCCGTCCACAATTCAGCGGTAAACGATTTTCCAGTTTTATCTTGCTGGAGGTCTTCGCGAAAGAGGAGAGGCTCCCCACTTCCATGCTTGGTCAAACTATCTCGCATTACCGCATCCTGTCGCAGCTTGGCGAAGGTGGGATGGGTGTGGTTTACGAAGCGGAAGACATTAACCTGGGGCGACGCGTGGCGGTTAAGTTTCTTACCCGGCGATGGCCACTGATGCCACGCTCCTGCAACGCTTCCAGCGTGAAGCCCGCGCCGCCTCGGCATTGAACCATCCAAACATCTGCACGATTCATGGGATTGAGGAATCCGATTCGCAACACTTTATCGTGATGGAGCTGTTGGAAGGTGAACTGCTCGGCGATCGCATTCACCGCGGCCCACTCGATATCGAATCGTTCTTGACGCTTGGTATTCAGCTTCTAGACGCGCTCGAGTCGGCCCACTCAAAAGGGATCGTGCACCGCGATCTAAAGCCGGCAAATATCTTTATCACCTCGCGCGGACAGGCAAAGATTCTCGATTTTGGTATTGCCAAGATCGACCGGCATGATAAGCCGGATGCTTCTTCGATGATCGCAACGGTGCGCAAAGACCAGTTGACCTCTGCCGGCACGACGATGGGCACCATCGCTTACATGTCACCTGAACAGGCGCGCGGCGAGGCGACGGACGCGCGCACTGATTTGTTCTCTATCGGCACAGTGCTCTACCAAATGGCCACTGGCGTACTTCCGTTCCACGGCAACACTTCGGCGTTGATGTTCGACGCGATCCTTAATCGGGATCCCACGCCAGTCACGCAGAATAATTCCTCATTGCCGCCCGAGTTGGGCCGCATTCTCGATAAGGCACTCGAGAAGGATCGCTCACTTCGTTACCAGTCAGCGACTGAGTTCAAGACTGACCTGATGCGTCTCAAAAGAGACGTCGACTCAGGGCGCAAGCAGGCCGTAACAACTAACTCCGGCCAGGTTGAGGCCGCAAAAACCGCCGAGCGCCCGCTTGCTGTTTTGTATCTCGAGAATGCAGGTGGCGACAAAGACGATGAGTACCTGCGCGACGGCATCACCGAGGACATCATCACCGAGTTGTCCAAGATCAAAGAGCTCCACGTGTTGTCGCGTCCCACGGTGCTCGCGTTTCGCGACAAACAAGTGACGCCGGCGCAAATAGCGCAACAGTTGTCGGCGGCTTACGTGCTCACCGGCACCTTGCGGCGATCGGGATCGCGTCTGCGCATCAGCGCGCAATTGGTCGATACGAAAACGGACTACCCACTCTGGTCGGAGCGTTACGATCGAGAGATGCAGGATATTTTCGAACTGCAGGATGAGATCGCACGCAACATCGCTGAAGCTTTACGAGTAACGCTTTCGCCGCAGGAAAAGGCGGAACTCGCCGCCAAACCCACACAGAATCTGCAGGCTTACGACTTGTACCTACGTGGGCGAAGTTACGAACGCCGTGAAGCGCGGCAGGATCTCGAGTTGGCCCGGGAGATGTTTGAGACTGCCACTACTCTCGATCCACAGTTCGCACTGGCGTACGCGGCAGTGGCAAATGTTTGCGCACTGCATTACTACCGTTACGGACACGAACCCGTGTGGATGGAACGTGCCAAGAGCGCGGCGGAGAAAGCAACGGCGTTACAGCCGAACTTACCTGACGCAGACATTGGTCGAGCGTGGGTCTGTTACGCCGACGGTCGCTATGATGAAGCGGTGCGCTTAGCGCGTGGCGCGCTCGCTCGTAAACCGGACTGCGAAGGTGGTTATTATCTGCTCGGCCGCGCGCTGTTTTCAATGGGTCGCTTCCAGGAAATCCTCGACGTCGCAGAGGAGGCGGTGCGGATGGCTGGTGGGGATTACAACATTTACACGCCGATTTGTAACGCATTAGGCGCGTTGGGCAAAACGGATTTGCTGCGGCACTGGCGTCAGCGGCGCGTGCAGGTGGTCGAAGCCCACCTGCGGAAAGTGCCGGAAGATGTGCGGGCGCGAACGGCGCTCTCAAACGACTACGCGACTATTGGTCGCACGGAGGATGCGCTGCGTGAAATTAATCTGGCGATCAGCTTTCGGCCGGATGATGCTTCGGTCCTATATAACGCCGCCTGCACGTTCTGTTTGGCAGAGAAAAAGCCTGAAGCACTAGCCGTGCTGCGCCAAGCGCATGAAGCCGGATTTCGCGATTCCGACTGGGCGCGGCGCGATCCTGACCTGGCATTGATCCATGGCGAACCGGAGTTTGATGAACTTTATCCGCCGATGAAATTAAGTGCCGAGCATTGAGTGCTGAGCGCTGAGTGCTGAGCGCTGAGTGCAGAATTCAGGACTGAGGACTCAGAATTCAGAAGTCAGAAGTTGAAAGCAGAAGGCCGCCGGCCGTTCACTATTAATCGGTGCTGAGTGTTGATTCCTGAGTCAAGTTCTGAAACTATTTCTCACGCGCCGCCGCCGTGCGTTCGTCCTACCGACGAGGTTCATCCTTTACAGCCGCGAGAATGAATTTGGGAATATATTCTCGGACCATACTCCATCCGGCGCGGTCGTTATAGTTTCCGCCGGTTGCCAGAACCACCAAATCGAGTTCGGGTATCGCCACCGCCTCCTGGCCGCCGTTCCCACTGGCAAAGTAAGCGTGAATGGTCCGACCGTGATAGGGATATTCAACGGTCCACCAAAGGTATCCATAGCGCATCCCCGGATACTGTCCCTCGATTTTGACGAGCGGCGATCCGGCGCGCGCTGCGAATTCTGCGCTCAGTATTCTCTTCCCGTTCCATACCCCACCGTTCAGCATGAGCTGGGCAAACTTCATATAATCGCGGGGAAGAAGATACATTCCGCCAGCCAAATAAGGTTCACCACTCGGTTGTGGACCAAGGTAATAGCGATGCATCTGAAGTGGCTCGGCAACCAGGTCCTGGAAAAGCTCTTGAACCGGTCTGTTTGTGGCCGCCTTTAGTACCGCCCCCAAAAGATTGGCCGTTACCGAACAGTAAGCCGGCTTTGCGCCAGGGCTTGAGTCCATTGGCAGTCGAAGCGTGAAATCATAATAGTCTCGGAGCCCGGCATCTCGCTGTTCCTCGAGGGTGTCTTCGCTTCCGGGACGCTGCGAATCCGCCCAGTCGTTGCAGTCAAAGCCTGACGACATCGTCAGCAGATGCCTAACTGTCATCTCTTTTTTACGCGGATCGAAATCGCCCGGAATCTTTCCGCGATACAACAGATTGTAAACATGGGTGCTTTCACTCAAGTTACCACCGCTCTGCATCACCGCTCCGACGATGGTAGCGGCGACAGATTTGGCAGCCGAACGAAGGTCATGCGGTTTCGTTCGGTTGAACCCGTGAAAGTATTCTTCAAAGACAAGCTTTCCGTGCCGAGCGATTAACAGTGAGTGTAAATCCAGGTCGTGGACCGAGGCGGGCGGAGAATTGATTACGCGAAGCAGTTCGTTAAGAGGCTCTTTCGCGATGCCTGCTTCATCGAGCGTGCCCACTTTCCAGCCGTCGTCGTAAGGAATTGGTGGGTGGTATTCATATTGATTCTTCGCCAGCGCATAAAATCCTGGTGAGCTGTCATCCTTAACGCGTCGAAAGTCGTATGTCGTACTTCGTTCAGGGAAATAGATTGAAAGCAGATCGTCATTGGGATAAACGTTTCCCTCGCCAAATACTCGGTCTTCTCCGCGGTTAAGGAACTTACCAATCAGCTTAATTCGATTACCGTCCAGCTCTGCCCGATTCAACGACCAGAAAAATCCTCTATTACGATCCGGATTACGGATAAAAGCTCCGAGCGATCCATCAGCGTTCCGCGTAATGACCAGGTACATGGTCCATTCGTCCGCCAACGGAACGACCTCACCACGCCAATCATTCCGTCCCAGCGCCGCGAGCACGACTGGCGAATAAAAATTCCCTGCGGCTTGGCTCCAATGACCACGAATAGATGAATGAGCGGCAACAAATCGTCCTGCGAACCGGCCGTGCGCGCCGGGCAGCTCAAAGGTAACGCGATCTCCCTGGACCGTAACCGCGACATTAAATTGCGCGATTTGAGCGTTCCACTTTCCGTTCTTGTCGATGATGTCCAAAGTTCCTGCCGGATTTGGTTCGGCGTAATGTTTTGCTTCCCAGATACCTTCGATAGCGGGCGGCGCGGCCGGACTTTGACCTAAGAGAATTCCCGAAGAGACAAATCCGACGCCTAAAATCAGAATGGCCTTGAATAATTGCTTCATGCAGACAGTTTTATAACAGGAGCAGCAGGAAGTCTTTCACGATTCGAAAGGTTTTGTCTTGGATTAGCGGATGGAACCGCTGCGAAACTTTGCCGGTGTCGTGCCGGTGAGACGTTTGAAAGTCCTGGAAAAATGGGCTTGGTCCGCGAAACCAGCTGCAAGCGCAACCTCAGTGAGACTCCAACGCGTGTTGGCCAATTCGCGGCAGGCAAATTCGATCCGCAATCGCCGGCGGTAATCACCAATCGTACAACGGTATTGCTGGCGAAATGCGGTTGCAAGGCGAACCGGATGCACTTCTACGAGTGCCGCTATTTGAGAGATAGACAAGTTCTCAGCAAAATGATCGTGAAGTATGTCGCGTGCAAGTGTTAACCATGAAGTGCGACTAGTCTGATATGCGCGAAACTTCCTCGAGGCCTCGCCGATAATTTCCAGCAACAGGCCTTCAACAACCAGGGGAGACAAATCATCCAAGGCCTGGGATTCATCCACAATCTTTGACATCAACAAAGCGATCGAGCCGGCATTAAACTCGACCGGATCCTCGGCGATGACGCCATACTGGCGGAACCGTCGATACCAGGCGGAATCTAACTCAACATTGAAAAGACGGCATCCCTCGGCAAAGAAAGTTTCAGACTGAGATTTTTGTGGCGAATAAAACGCGGTCGTTAATCGTTGCTGGACCCGGCTCTTTGAACCGTATGTCTGCTTGAACCCACCAGCCAATACGAAACTTATGTGGGCGGTTGAATGTGTATGCGCTGGAGTTTGCAGGAACGCGGCATATTCCCTTTCAGCTAACTTCAATCCCGCGACTTCCTGGGTTGAGTGGGTTACGCCGTAATAGTCTTTAACAGGAATTGGCTCGAGCATGGTGTTGCGGATGGTGAAAGAAGACGACGCGCGTCAACTTTCGCAGTTCAATTTCAAGGAAAGATCACTGTCAATACGATTTGGATTAGATACGCAATATATCGAGCAGTCAACAGTTGTATAGGGACATCACGCGGCCCTGTTGTTTTCGGCGTGAAGGCACTTTGCTGCGTCTGTTTGTGGAAAGAGATATTTGAACCACGGCAATTCATACTTCGCAGATCAAGACTTGGGTTTGATTTCGACACACCATGGCGTGGGAAAAATTAGCCGCGAATTAACGCAGCTAACACGCGGATGTGAGAAAGAAGAAGGTGCACTGATAAACAGCGGACTTTGACTGTAGCCGGCGCAGGCACTCTCAAGCCGTAATCCTGGCGTTCCTCTCGGGCAGGTACTAAAAAGCAAAGCCCGCGAGAAATTAATCTCGCGGGCTTTGTGAGATCTCAAATTTGAGATTTGAAATCTCAATATAATCCCGGCGACTTCCTACTCTCCCACGCAGTTACCCGCGCAGTACCATCGGCTCCAGCAGGCTTAACTTCCGTGTTCGGGATGGGAACGGGTGTGACCCTGCCGACAAAATCACCGGAAAACTTGTGAGGGATTTCAAATCGAAGATTTGAAATCCCGAACTTTGTACTTCGTTCTTTGTACTTCGTTCTTTGTACTTCGTTCTTTGGTCTTTGGTCTTTGTTTCGCTGACCAACCTTGATTCGATCAGCGCAAGAAGTCTAAGACCAAAGGCCCAAGACCAAAGACCAAGTACCAAGAACCAAGAACTAAGTACAAAGTACTAAGTTCAAAAACTAAAAATCGAATAGTGACTAAGGCAAGCTTCACGCGCAAGCGCGTTCGCTTGTTGCTTGAATAAATTTTATGGTCAAGCCAAGGGACTGATTAGTAGTGGTCAACTGAGCACATTACTGCACTTACATATCCACCCTATTAACGTCGTGGTCTACGACGAGTCTCACTGGCAGGTCTAATCTTGGGTCTGGCTTCACGCTTAGATGCATTCAGCGTTTATCCATGCTCCACTTAGCTACCGAGCGCTACGGCTGGCGCCATAACTCGTACACTAGAGGTGGATCCATCCCGGTCCTCTC
>DATENN010000503.1:0-4857 GCA_035275045.1 Pyrinomonadaceae bacterium | reverse complement strand
CGCCATCCAACAGCCGGCCCGGCCTAAAAACATTGCGCCGGCATTGGTCCCTCACGTCGAGCTCCGTTCTTACCAGACCAGACTTCCCGTAATCACCGGCGAGGCAAACTACAAAGGCATGTTGCCTGTGAATGGTTGCGTCAACGGTCAACTGGGCGGTCCGGGGGGCGGCAGTCTGGCGGTGCGGCAGAAATCGGGCGCGAACCTTGTAAGCGGACCTGAACTTTCGGGAGAAATTAGTTTTCGTGAGGCCGTCCGCGTAAATGGTCATATTGCCGGTACGGTTTACTCCGAACGTGGAACGTTATTTGTCGATGACACGGCGCGCGTTGACGCGAATATCGAAGTCGGTATCGCAGTCGTCAATGGAACTGTCAATGGCGACATCGTTGCTCGACAACGTGTGGAGATCGGATCGTCCGCAAAAATTCGCGGCAACATTTGGACACGTTCAATCGCAATTAAAGATGGTGCGCATTTCGAAGGCGTCTGCAACATGATCGAGGATTGATGGAAGAGACCGTTTGGTTTCTGATGGAAAATTAGCGGGTGGGGGCTAAAGCAAAACCAATGAGTGCTCTTCCGGACTGTCACCTTGCCGGTGACGATGTGTTCGTCTCAGCTGATGATGAATTCGTCGACTTTAATCCCGCTCTTCATTTTGAGCGTTGGCTCGACGATGTGCAAACGACTTTAGGCCTGATGGCAAGCAGGCTGCCCGATCCCGCGATCGATACTGAAAACGAGATCTTTCTCGATTCCCAGATTCGTTCGCATTGCGAAGTTAACTTTGAAGGTGTGCTGCATTTCGACGGCTATTCGATTGGTGATGTACGCTCGCCCGGCGGAACGCTGGTATTAACCAAACGCGGTCGCATCGAAGCCGACATTGAAGTCGCCACGGCCATCATCGATGGTGTGGTCACGGGGAATATCACGGCGAATGAACGAGTAGTGCTGGAAAGCGACGCGCGCGTTCGCGGCCAGATATTCACCCCCGCTCTGTCAATACGCCTGGGCGCAGTCCTGGACGGAGACTGCGTGTTCGTTACTCCTAATTCGGCAGCGATTGAGTTGCCACAGTTCGCAACCGAGCCGATCGTGCTTTCGCTCGAGGAACCTCGGGTTTCACCGCATTTCTCAAGCCCGATCATTCAAGAGACGGACGAGGAGCTCGAAGAATTTTTGCTCACGGCTTAAGCTATTTGGAGACATATCCGGTCCGCGCCGCCCGGCTGTTTTCCGCGATTACAATTTGATTGCAAACCTAGACACGTGAAGTGTTGTTGTCTATTATGTGTCCCCCGCTTTAGGGCGGTTGACCAATCAGAGCCAGTTGGCAGAACTGGACAATCCACATTACAAGGCACGCGCGTCGTTTTGTTACTTTTACCGTCCCGATGGAACCTGTGACGGAACCTACCGCGCCCCCAAAATACGGAGGTTGATAAATGCTTAGGATAGGAAAGAACCCCAAGGACTCGGCTGAAAACGAAAATCCGGCCGAACGTCACGATTTAACGAGTCATACTGCCCCTAGAACATTCCCTTCTTACCCTGCGCCGTCTGCACCGGAAGTGAAGCCGCAGGTTGAAACGACTTCATCGGCGCCGCGTGCGTTGACTGAGAGCGAATCTCTAGCGCGCGAGATCAAAGAAGGAAACCTGAGTGGTTTTGTTGGCGGCGGCACGACCGTTACCGGCGAAGCCAACTTTAAAGCCCTGATGCGCGTTGATGGACATCTATCGGGACGAATCATGTCGAGCAGCGGCACGCTGATCGTCGGCGCTAACGGCAAGGTTGATGCAAACATCGAAGTTGCAATCGCCGTTGTGCACGGCACAGTGAACGGCGACATCATCGCCACTCAACGCCTCGAGTTGGGACGCGCTGCACGTCTGAACGGTAATATTCAAACGCCATCCCTCGTAATCGAACAGGGTGCGTTGTTTGAAGGCAGCTGCAAGATGATCAAAATGAACGCAGGGGCGACCAAGACAAAAACCAACGGCCGTGAAGTACAACCGCTGGACACTTCCAATATGAAGCCAATCGCCGCCGATGCCGGCAGCGACGCGCCACAGATTGCGAACGTCGCCAGCGTCGCCAGCTAGACACTGTCGCATTTGAAACTTCGACAGGCGCTTCGCCCGTAAAAGGCGAGGCGCCTTTTCTTTTTGTTGTGTAACGCTTGACAGCGCCACACTGTCTCGCCGATACATAGAACGCAGTTCCTAAATCGCTACTCTCCCGAATACAACGTGACTAAACTTTCACTACCAGCCTCGTGTCTGCGTTTCTCAGCTTTGGCGAATGTAACTGTCTCATCATTTTTATTAGTTTTTCTTTCTTTGTCCGCGGCAGCCCAACAACCTGCGCGCGTGCTGCATAACCCAACGTCCGGCGATCCAGTACCAAAGCTGTTGTTGCTTCGCATCGTTCGCGCTGAAGACGAACGTCGTTGGGACACCGATCTGCGTGACCTGTTTCGCGCTCGTAATGCGAATGTACGCGCCCGAGCTGCATTGGCAGCGGGACGGATCGGCGACGAGGCAGCGATCGCGGACTTGGTCACGCTACTTCGAAACGATGACGAGGCCGAGGTACGTGCCATGGCCGCTTTTGCGCTCGGCGAAATCGAATCGCCGCTGGCGGCAGATGCTTTGATTGGAAGTTTGACAACAACAACTGACGATCAGGTCCGCGGCCGAGCTTTCGAAGCACTCGGTAAGATTGCGGTGGCGTTGCCAAAGGAACAAGAAGCCAAAAGCAAAGAATTGGGCGGCGAAATTCTAAAGGAATTCAAATCTTATATCAGCCGGCGCGCTACTCCGGACGTTCACGTTGTCCTACTCGGGTTAACCGCGATATTGCGTGCCAGACCTGAGCAAGCAGGACCGGTGGTCGCACAATTCCTAACGCACACCAGCGCACGTGTTCGCGCCGATGCCGCAAACACGCTCGCGCGACTGAAGCTGAAAGATGGTAACGAGTTGCTGCGAAAACTACTGGTCAGTGATCCCGATCCAATCGTGCGCGCGAATGCGGCGCGCGTATTGGGCGCGACCGAGGACAAATCATCAGCTGATGCGTTACTCGGCACGGCGATTAGTGATCGCGATTTGCGTGTGCGCGTCAGTTCCCTACGCGCGCTCGGCTTGCTAAAACAAACACAGCCGGCCGATGCTCTGCGTAACAGACTGAACGTTCTCTGTTCACACTATTCTGTTGAATCAGACAATAGGAACGAGATACTTGAGATCGCGACGACGCTTGGACGCATTCTTCAGGGCAAACCGAACAAAGACTCCGTCGCCGCGTTAAAGAGTGCTCGCACGTTGTTGGGAAGTTCTTTCCCGGAGATCGAGGTAGCGCTCGCCCAAATTTCCCCTGCCGACTATTTGGAAATTGTGCGCGATGGCTCTGATGCCGAAAAAAACGCGCAGCGAACGATGTTGTTGAGTTGGAAGAACGCAGCAGCACTGGCGCAAGGACTTGGGGCAATCGCCACTTCCGGCAACGCCGGCGAAAAAGAAAAGGCTGAGCGGATTTTGCGCGCGATGACTGACTATCGCGACTCTGGACTTGTCATTAATACTCTGGTCGCCGTCCATTCTGAGTATGCACTGCCCGATGTGCTGCGCGGGTTTGCGGCATTCAAATCGAAAGACCTCGCCGACGTGCTGCACAAACAGATGAAAGAAAGCGACGTGGTGGCAAGAGCCACGGCAGCCGACTTGTTAGGTGAACTCGAACCTTCGGAAGCTAATGAGACGGCATTGATCGATGCGCTGCCCGTGGCTTTGGCAGACCGCGAGCTTAATGATGCGGCCCTTTCGATTCTTGATGCGCTTGCCAAACAAAAAAATGCGCGCGCCAACGATGCCATTAAGAGTGCGATGGATTCGAAAGATCATCTGATTCGCCGCCGTGCGGTTGCTCTACTCAAAATGAATGGCGCGGGCGACTTTCACGATCGCATCGGCACCGTGGAAACCCGCAATACTGGCGCAGATTACGACCGGGCTATCGCCCGCATTGGCCGCCAGGTTCGCGCGACCGTCAACACTACGAAAGGAGCGTTCACGATTGACCTGCTCCCTGAAGCGGCGCCGTTGACCGTCGATAATTTCGTGCAACTCGCGAAGCGAAAATACTTCAACAGCCTTTCGGTCCATCGCGTTGTTCCTAATTTTGTAATTCAGGACGGTGATCCGCGCGGCGATGGCAATGGCGGCCCTGGTTATCAGATTCGTTGCGAGATTAACGAAGTGCCATATGACCGCGGCGCTGTTGGCATGGCGCTTTCGGGAAAAGACACCGGCGGTTCACAGTGGTTTGTTACGCACTCCCCGCAACCACATCTCGATGGCGGCTACACCGTATTTGGCAATGTTATCTCCGGCATGGATGTCGTCGATAGCATTGCGCGCGGCGATGTCATCAAGTCGATCACCGTATCGGAAAAGCGTAGCCAGCATTAGTCGCGCGCTTTGCAGCAACCAGTGAAAATTCTGCGCTTAAGTTTTACCTTCGTACTTGTCCTCTCGTTAGCGAGTCTGCTTTGCACGGCGCAGACGACCGCAGAACAAACAGCTGAGAAGACGAAGCGATCGCACTACGCGATTCAGATCAAGTTGGATTTTGATTCGCGTGCTTACAGTGGATCTGAAGTGGTTCGCTGGGTAAATCGCGAAGACCATTCTATTTCTGCCGTCTATTTCCATCTCTACTCAAACCTTCGGCCCGCCGAAACCCCACCAACACAGGCAAAATCCACGGCGATTGAAGACGAAGAGCCGCGCATTGACGTAACGGAAGTGCTTGGGTCTGATCGCGCGCCGTTGAATTATTCAC
>DATENN010000502.1:0-5275 GCA_035275045.1 Pyrinomonadaceae bacterium | reverse complement strand
AAGCCCCGGCGGTTTATTTTTCTGAAGTCCAAACGGGAATTTGTTGATGCGAAATTCTGGGCGGTGATAAAGTTGTGGCCAACGAAACTGTTATTGTTTCGATTTGGTTATTGGCGGCTGCGTACCGCACTCAAACTTTTGCCGGCATCGTGCGCGAATACTGTCTCATCGTTGAGGGCGCATACCTTTCGGAAGGCGAAGCCGAACACGCCCTGCGCGACCCTTTCATCGAAGATTGGGTTGAAGCACACGGACGCTTTCGCATTCACAACATGGACGAGATTTTGATCACGCCGGGCGTTACGCTGGGATCGCTCGGCGTTGTCATGCTCGACGAGCGCGTTTTTGAAATCGCCAGCACCGACCCCGAGCATCCGCTAACGGAATTCAAAGCCAAGGGCGTAGCGGAAGCATTGCGCAGGCAGGATATGTTTGAAGAAGTGAATGTTGAGCCAAGGGAAGAGGAGTAATCTTTCACGGTCGCTTGCGGTCAGTACCTGCGGTGGCGGGGTGGTCCATAATGTCGTTGCCAGAGCTTCACTATTAGCTTGATCTCACAATCGCAAAACAATTTCCTTGAAGGGCGCGTTGCGGTTACCGTCGGCGATATTACGCGCGAAACCGTCGATGCGATTGTCAACGCAGCAAATTCCTCCTTGGTGGGCGGCGCCGGCGTTGACGGAGCGATTCATCGCGTTGGTGGTCCGGCCATCATCGAGGCATGCCGCGAAATCAGGCGCAGAGATTATCCGCACGGACTACAAACCGGTGAAGCGGTAATTACGACCGCGGGCCAACTTCCGGCCCAGCATGTGATACACACAGTTGGCCCAATCTATGGCCGGCATGCTGGACGCGAAGCCCAATTGTTGGCTGCCTGTTATCAAAACTCTCTGGCGCTGGCCACCCGGCATCAACTTTCGTCGATCGCATTTCCTGCAATTTCGACGGGAGCGTATGGCTACCCGCTTGAAGAAGCGGCCGCAATTTCGTCCTCAGCGATTAAAAAGTTCGTCGAACAAGATTTGTTGCTTGAGCAAATCCGTTTAGTTTTCTTCACTTCTGCGGACGCCGAAATCTTCCTTCGTCATCACAAATTCGTTTGAGTTAAGAATTGTGGTATAAGGCCCCTTTTGTTTTGCCGGCCGAATGCGAGAGGAAACAAGCCACCGTAACGATATGCCGACTGATGTCATTGAAGTTCTGAATAACCTTCGAGTCGTTACACCTCATCTACCTTCGACGCTCGAACCGCTCAATCGCATTGCGTGGAATTACTGGTGGTCGTGGTCGCGCGACGGCGCGGCATGCTTTCGCGAACTCGCCCCGGCGCTATGGGAAGAGTGCGAGCATAACCCGCGGCTGCTGTTGTCGCGCGTGTCTGAGTATCGACTGGCCGAGATGGCCAATGACCCGCTTTACTGTCAACGAGTTGCCAGACTCGCCAACGATTTCGATGAGTACATGGGTTTGGCCGAGCCCTGGTCCAAAGGTAAATCGTCAATAACTCTGGAACATCCGGTCGCGTATTTCTGTGCTGAGTTTGGCGTGCACAATTCCTTGCCCCTTTATTCAGGCGGCTTAGGAATACTCGCAGGCGATCATTTGAAGTCTGCAAGTGATCTGCGACTGCCCTTGATTGCGGTTGGGCTGCTTTATCACCAGGGATACTTTCGCCAGAAACTGAATCGCGAAGGTTGGCAGCAGGAATTTTACGGCGAGACGCAGCCCGAGAACCTTCCCCTTCGTCTGGTTAACGGCGACGATGGCTCGCCCTTACAAATCGAAGTTTCGATTCGCGAGCGTGCGGTGCGGGCGCAAGTGTGGCGTGCTGATGTGGGCCGCGTTCCGCTTTACTTACTGGATACCAACATCCCGGAAAACGAGGAGACCGATCGTTGGGTGACAGGACATCTTTACGGAGGCGATCGAGAGACGCGAATCGTCCAGGAGATGCTGTTGGGCATCGGCGGTGTTCGTCTGCTTAACAAACTGAAGATTGAGCCGCATGTCTTTCACTTGAATGAAGGTCACTCCGCGTTCCTGACGCTTGAATTGGCGCGACAGGTCATCCACTCGCGCGCTATCAGTTTTTCCGAGGCTGTGCCGCTGGTTCGCGAACGCTGCGTGTTCACGACACACACTCCGGTCGCCGCGGGCAATGATGAATTTTCAATTGAACTTCTCAGTCGCTCTTTCGGTCCCGATTATGAAAACGAATTGGGAGTTTCTCACGAAGAGTTTCTGTCGTTGGGTCGCGTGGGTTCTGACAACAAGGATGAAGCGTTCGGACTGACGCCGCTTGCAATACGCATGTGTCGTTCGACCAATGGCGTGAGCCGCAAGCATGGTGAAGTGTCGCGCGCGCTTTGGCAAAAACTTTTTCCGCAAACTCCAGTTGCAGACGTCCCGATTACTTCGGTAACGAATGGCGTGCACGCGCCGACCTGGGTGGCGCCGTCTCTGCGCGCGCTTTACGAGAAGTGCGCTGGCGAGCGCTGGCCGGAAGTTCTGCGACATCGGGAAAGTTGGGAACAAGCTGTCGCTCGGCTTTCTGATGAAGAACTGTGGCAGACGCACGCGCTTTTAAAACATCGCCTGGTTGCCTTTATTCGCGAGCGATCGCTACAGGCACGTGTCAACCGCGATGAGACGCCGGAATATGCGGAAGCGGCGAAGACGATGTTTGATTCGAACGTGCTAACGATCGGTTTTGCGCGTCGCGTAGCCGGTTATAAGCGATGGAATTTGCTGCTGCGCGATCCGGAACGGCTGCTGAAGGTCGTTAACAACGAGCAGCGTCCGGTGCAGTTCGTATTTGCCGGAAAGGCGCATCCGCAAGACTCTGAAGCGAAGCTTATCCTCCAGCAAGTTGCGCAATGGAAATTCGATACGCGGATTAGCGACCGCGCCGTGTTCATCGATGATTATGATCAGGAGGTTGCGCGCCAACTGGTGCAATCTGTAGACGTGTGGTTGAACGTCCCGCGGCGGCCGCTTGAAGCTTCGGGAACCAGCGGCGAAAAAGTGGCGGTGAATGGTGGCTTAAATCTGTCCATTCTTGACGGCTGGTGGCTCGAGGGTTACGACGGCACGAATGGATTTGCGATCGGCAACGGCAGCAATGGAGCCGATGCTACGTCCGACGTCGATGCCGCCGACGCGGAGTCGCTTTATCAAACCATCGAACAGGAAGTCGCGCCGCTTTACTATGACCGAGACGGCGATGGACTGCCGCGAAAATGGATTTGGATGATGAAGAGGGCAATCGTCACGCTCGGCCCTCAATTTAACAGTGACCGCATGGTCGAAGAATACGCCCGCCGAATTTATAGCTAGAACCAATAGTGGCCGCAGGTTTACGCAAATAAACGCTGATCTGAATGAGTTGATGGGGCTACCTGCTAGCCGCTGATTCAGATCCGTTTTTATCCGCGTAAATCTGCGGCTATTGATGTTAGACTAACCTTCTGCAATGCCTCTTTTAGTGCTTCAAAGTAAGTCTCGATGAAATACTGCACCATCTGCCACGGCAAATTCGAAGACGCCATTAGCTTCTGTCCCACCGACGGCGAAGTATTGGAAGACGATCCGTCATCGATTGTCGGCACCGTGCTCGACGGTCAATACAACATCGAAAAGTTGTTGGGAAAAGGCGGCATGGGAGCGGTTTATCTCGCCCGGCACATCCTGTTGGGTGATCGTGTTGCCATCAAGATTTTGCCGCGCGAAGTGCGCAGCAACGCGGAATGGCTGCGCCGCTTTCGACGCGAAGGTCAGGCTGCGCGGCGCTTTCGACATGTTAACGCAGTGACTGTTTACGATCTGCGCACCGCTGCCGACGGCAATATCTACATGGTGATGGAGTACGTCGAAGGCAACACGCTGGACGCGGAAATCAAAAGGCGCGGCCGTTTTAGTCCGGTCGAGGCGTTTGGCGTGCTCGAACCCATCATGAGTGTCTTGAACACAGCCCATGCGACGGGCGTGGTCCATCGAGATCTGAAACCTGAAAACATCATGATCGGCAAAAGCGCGGGTGATGACGAACCAGCGATAAAGTTGCTTGATCTTGGTATTGCGAAGCTGCGTGAAATCGCCGGCGTCGAAAGCACGGGCACTACAGAATTAACGATGGCAGGCCAGGTCCTCGGCACACCTTATTACATGTCGCCTGAACAATGGGGCGAGGTGTCGCGCGATGGCAATCTGGAAATTGATGGCCGCGCCGATATTTACAGTCTTGGGTTAGTGGCCTACGAAATGATCACTGGCCGCCGGCCCTATTCCGCCAACACGCTTCACGAGTTGCGGAGGGAACATGTTTCGGTTACTCCGCCACCGTTGATTGAAAAAGCGCCGGACGTGCCACCCGCTTTCAGCGCCGCGATTGCACGCGCGATCGCAAAAGATCGTGTTGATAGACCGGCCACCGCAGGCGAACTCGCCGCCGAGCTGCGCGCCTCGCTTGCCGGCATCTCCCGCGTTCCTGTCGACCGCACCGCTCCGGATCTTCCTCATGCCGATAGTTCCTCCGTATCTCCAACGCATGCAGTTCCTGGCGCGGTTAGTACGAAATCTGATGTGAACGCCGCCACGATACTTACCGTCGATGCGCAGCCCACCAGCCCGCAAGGCACACGCCGAGCGCCTCAGCAGGCGGCACCGGCATTTGCCGCTCCGCCGGCCAACATTGTGGGTGCGGGTGCAGATTTGGGTTCGAGTGTGACAGTGCCGCGGCGTCAACCGGCCATGGCGATTCCAGTGCCCGAGAAAAAATCGGGTGGCAAAGGTCTGTTAATCGGCGGCGCGGCTGCGGCTGTGCTGTTGGTTGTTGTTCTAGGTGTAGGTGGTGTGCTCGCATTCACGTGGTTCAAGAGCAAACCAGCGACGGTTGCGAACGTTCCCAACGATCCCGCCGCACCAATCGCAGCAACAAAGCAAGTCGGCAAGTACTGGCTTGAAACTCTTCCTAACGAACTCGCGGCCGAACCAGTGCGCGTTTCCGGAACCGGGCCGCTCCAGTCAGGCCAAGCCTTCAAATTTCATTTTGAGTTTTCGCAAGACGGATTTGTATACGTGATTGGGCCGGGCGCGAACAATCAGTTGACGGCGTTCCTGACGGAAAAGCCGGCAAAGATTTCCGGGTTGCAAACCAATCGCGTGACCAGCGGCGAGGATTTCAGCTTTCCTAACGGAATCGAGCACTGGTTGGAGTTGGACAAAAAGGCGGGAACTGAAACCTACACGATTATTTTCTCGAGTGAGAAACTTT
>DATENN010000501.1:0-3783 GCA_035275045.1 Pyrinomonadaceae bacterium | reverse complement strand
AATAGCGAAGACGACGCCCATAGTGATGAGCGCTGGCAGGCAAGCCCGGGCAGATCGATTGAGGGAACGTTGAAGGGAGGAGATTTTCTTCATCTTACAAACCCATGCGGGAAAGGGCTGGCAAAACGGACATTTTTGATTTTTTGCGGAAATGTTTTAACATCGGCGGCAGCAAAGACCCCCCGAACCGATGGCGTCTACGCAGGAAATCACGCGGATTCTGAAAGACTGGAGCGCAGGCGACGCGGACGCCGTCGCCAAACTCATGCCGCTGGTGTACGAAGAGTTACGCCACCTTGCGCGGAACTATCTGGCACGGGAACGCGGCGACCACACGTTGCAACCGACTGCGTTGGTACACGAAGCCTATCTTAGGCTCGGTGGAACATCGGGCGCGGGTTGGAAAGACCGCGCGCACTTTTACGGCGTAGCCGCGCGGCTAATGCGCCAGATTCTGGTCGATCACGCCAGAGCGCATAACGCCGCAAAGCGCGGCGGGCTCGAAACAAAACTGACACTCGATGAAGCTCACGAGTTGCCGGGTGGAAAAACTTTCGAAGTTCTCGCTCTCGACAGCGCACTGGAGAACTTCGAGAAAACGTATCCGCGAAAAAGTCAGGTAGTTGAGCTCAAGTTTTTCGGCGGACTCGACGCAAAGGAAATCGCCGAAGTTTTGCAGGTCTCCGAAAAGACAGTGCTGCGCGACTGGAACTTCGCGAAGCTGTGGCTCTGTCGCGAGTTGAGCGAACATGCAGCTTGAATCCAACGGTTCAGCGGAGGACGCCGCTGAACGCGTAGCCGAGATTGTTGAAGCTGCACTTGAGCGCGATGCGTCCGCGCGCGCGCAATTTCTTAACGAAGCGTGTGGCACTAATGACGACCTTCGCTCAGAAGTTGAGTCGCTTCTGCAATTTCAGGAAAGGGCATGCGATTTCATCGAGACGCCGGCATACGAGGCGATCTCACAGATTCTGGTTGATAGTGACGGCGAGTTGCAACCTGGCCAGGCCCTTGGCCAATACAAAGTTGTATCACTTCTTGGGAGAGGCGGGATGGGCGAGGTATATCTCGCCGAGGACAGTAAATTAAAGCGCCGTGTCGCGATAAAAGTGGTCAAACGCGGGCCCGGCTTCACAACCGTAACGCGCCACTCGTATAAAGAGGAACGGATCCTTGCCGGCCTCAACCATCCAAACATTGCGGGCCTTTACGAAACAGGCGCGACAGCCGCCGGCCTGCATTACTTCATCATGGAGTACGTCAACGGGCAGCGGGTCGACGATTACTGCCGCGACAAACGGCTGTCGATTCGGCTCGAATTATTCCGAAAAATCTGTGCAGCGGTAAGTTATGCACATCAGAACCTGATAATTCATCGGGATATCAAGCCAGCAAACATCCGTGTCACCTCCGATGGCGAACCAAAGTTGCTGGACTTTGGAATAGCGAAACTGCTCGATGCACAGCCATCTATTAGTGACGAACAAACAATGACTGTTGCGGCCATGATGACGCCGGAATACGCCAGTCCCGAGCAGGTTCGGGGCGAAAACATGACGACCGCGAGCGACGTTTATAGCCTAGGGGTTGTACTTTACGAGCTCCTAACGGGACAGCGTCCGTATCGCATCAAAAACAGGACAGAAATCGGGCGAGCTATCACCGAACAGGAGCCAACCAGGCCTAGCACGGCAGTCGCAAGACTTGCCGGAGATTCGAAAATCAAAAATCGAAATTCGAAAATTCTAAAAGGTGACCTCGACAACATTGTGTTGAAGGCGCTGCGAAAGGAACCGACGCGACGCTACGCCTCGGTCGCGCAATTCTCGGATGACATTCGCCGCTACCTTGATGGCCTGCCAGTGACTGCCCGGAAGGACACTTTCAATTATCGGGCAATCAAGTTTGTCAAAAGAAACAAAGTCGTAGCGACGGCCGCGGCGCTAATTCTTCTCAGTTTGATCGGCGGAATCGTTGCGACCGCTCTTGAAGCTCGCCGAGTGGACCGCCAACGGGCCCGCGCGGAGCAGCGGTTCAATGATGTTCGGCGTCTTGCGCATTCGCTCATGTTTGAGATTCACGATTCGGTAAGAGATCTTCAAGGTTCAACGCAGACCCGACGCCTCATCGTTAGTCGCGCACTCGAATACCTGGACAGCCTTGCGGGCGAAGCTGCTGGTGACCCCGCGTTACAACGCGAGCTGGCGACCGCGTACGAAAAGATCGGCGATATCCAGGGCAACCCCTATTCGGCGAATCTGGGTGATATCGACGGCGCGCTTGCCAGCTATCGCAAGGCTCTGGCCATTCGTGAAAAGCTAAAGAATGCTGATGCAACGGTCGATACGAAGATGGAAATGGGACGAAGTTATCGTGCGCTCGGCGATATCTTGGAACAAAAGGGGGATGTTATCGGGACGATGGACAATTATCGACGCTCCAGATCCATCTTCGAAGGTTTGGCTGTAGAAAATCCTACAGATGTATCCGTGCAAGACGAACTGGCGCGAGCATACGAGACACTGGGAGACGGCCTTAATCGGGTTGCGAATAGCACAGCCGAACGACTAGGAGCTTATCAAACTTCATTATCCATTCGCCAGAATTTGCTTGGTCGTGACGCAACGAATCCAAAATTGCGACGTAGCGTCGGGCTGACATTGCTGAAAGTAGGTGGCGCCGATGATGCAAGAAAACCTGATTCTGTGGCGACTATTAAACGGGGCATCGAGATGCTTGAAGCTTTATCGGCGGAATATCCAGACAATGAGCGTGCACGGCGCGAGGTGGGTTACGCATATTACCAACTTGGTAACACGCTTGTTGAGGCAGATGATTACCCGGGAGCATTGGAAAGCCGGCGGAAAGCGTTTGCTATTCGACAACAAATCGCCTCGCAAGATCCGAAAAATGCCCAGGCCAGCTTCGATCTGGCTGTAGCACATGCCGACCTGGCAGAAGTGCTGACTGCAACTGGTGCGACCGCTGAGGCGTTGGACGATGCGGAAAGAGCCTTGTCGATTCTGCAACGATTATCCGCGGCCGATCCGACCAATGCTGTGTACTCGCGCAATATTGGCTTATGTTATGAAAAGTTCGGAGCTGCATTCGCTCGAGCAGGCGCGGACGAGACAAAATCAGCCGCCGAACGTACCAAAGATTGGACCGAATCGCGCCGATGGTTCGAGAAAGCCTTGGGTCTCTTCCTGGATTTAGGTAACCGAAACCAGTTGATGCCGGCAGATTCTGGCCAGGCCGCAAAATTTCAGGAAAAAATTCGACAATGCGACCACGCAATTGCTCGCCTGAAAGCGTAACAGGCTGGATTGCCACGTCTTAATCATGTTTAAACTCTAATGATGGGCCGCGTCGGAAAGAGCCATCTGCTTCCGGCGATTCTGTCGGTGCTTGATTCGATAGGTAAGGAAACATTCATCGCCGACTGTACGCATGTCGATCAATGAACAATGCACGCTGGCCGAAAGAAATGCCTTGCTCAGACCCGTCAGCGTCGGCGCCTTGCCGCCGCCGAACATGTATGGCGCGATTGTCAGATTGAGGTGGTCAATTAAGCCCTGTTCCAATAGCGAGCGAAAAAGAGTTGGGCCGCCTTCACACGCCAGCGTGCGGACTTTATATTGATCACGCAAAGTTTTAAGCATTGCAGCAAGATTGACCCCCTTGGAGCCAGTTAAGTGTAGCGTCGCTGTTTTGCGCAAAGCCTCCTGATTTTTAGGAGGCATCCGTCTAGTTGAGAAAATGATGATCGGCGAAATATCGGAT
>DATENN010000500.1:0-6849 GCA_035275045.1 Pyrinomonadaceae bacterium | reverse complement strand
TCCAACGCGAAGCCGCCGAGGCGCAAGTTCGGAATCTGCGCGAAACAGCATCGTTGTTAGCAGTCGTACTGACTGCGCAATCTGACCCGCAACGCCAGCAAACGCTGGAACGCGTTGTCGCCAACGGTCAATTGTCAGCGGTGGAAATTGTAGACGGCCAGGAACAAGTAATTGCGCGTGCCATCGCGACGATACCGGCAAAGGAAAGTGCCGAGCTCAATGATTTGTTAACGCAGGCGTTGTCGTTAAAAGAGGGCGAAAACACGCTGGCCGATGGCAAGGACTTCGACGCCGTGTCATTGCAGCTCGACAACAATCAACGTTTGATCGTAGTGCCGCCGCGGCGGGCCACCAGCGATCTCAGCGAGACGATCAGCGGTTCGCAAGGCGAGTATCAAAAGTTGGTCGAGCGGCAGCGGCGCGTACGATTGCTCGGGTTGTCGACTCTCGGCTTGATGACGTTGATGCTGTTGTTCGTTTCGAGTTGGGTGGCAATCTATCTGGCGCGTGGAATCGCGACTCCCATCAAAGCTCTCGCTGAAGCATCGGATGAAATCGCTAAAGGTAATCTGAGCCATCGCGTACGAACTATCGCTGAAGATGAGCTCGCGATGCTGGCGGAATCCTTTAATCAGATGACGTCGCAACTCGAAGACAACCGCGCGCGTATCGAGGCGGGCTCGGCTGCGTTACGCGAGAAAAATCTGACGCTTGAGGAACGTCGCAACTACATTGAAACGGTGCTCGAGTCGCTTTCAACCGGAGTCGTTTCGTTGAATGAAAACGATGAGGTGACCACAGTCAACGCGGCTGCCACGCGGATGCTTGCTTTACAGCCGCACACACAAAGCGAGAAGCAGCTGGAAAAACTGATTGCCACCGAGAATTGGCGCGTCATGGATCGACTGGTTCGGCGCGCGCGCCGCGCTGGGCATGCTGCCGAGCAAGCGCAACTGGCGGGAGCGGCAAACGGACAAACCATTCCCGTCGCGCTGACGGCAACCGCGTTGCGCGGCGCCAGCACCGACAAGCGCGGCGTCGTTTTGGTGGTTGAAGACCTATCTGAATTATTAGCTGCGCAACAGGCAGCGGCGTGGAGTGAAGTTGCGCGTCGCATGGCCCACGAGATTAAGAATCCGCTGACGCCGATCCAGCTTTCAGCGGAGCGCATTGCCAAGAGCTACCATCGCGGCAGCGAACAAAACGGAGAAGGTAGCAAGTCTGAAAATGGAAATGGTTATCGTCCGGATGACGCGCATGTTGCCGAGGTTATTGACGAGTGCACGCAGACAATTACACGAGAAGTCGCTGGTCTAAAAGCGATGGTCGATGAGTTCTCGCATTTTGCGCGTTTGCCGCTGGCCCGACCGAAACTCGCGGACTTGAATGAGGTGGCCCGGCAGGCGCTTGCACTTTATGCGGACCGTCTGGATGACGTTCGCGTCGACTCGACTTTTGAGCCGAGCTTGCCGCCAGCAATGCTTGATCGTGAACAATTGCGCCGCGTTTTTGTGAACTTAATAGACAACGCGCTCAGCGCGCTCGCGAACGTTGAAGGCGAGAAGGTGATCACGCTGCGGACAGCAATTGATTCAGCGCGCGGCGTCCTGACCGCAGAGGTGACGGACACGGGCCATGGAATTCGTCCGGCTGATTTTCAACGCTTGTTTCAGCCTTATTTTTCAACGCGCGGGGAAGGTACGGGCCTGGGACTGGCAATCGTGCAGCGGATAATTCTGGACCATGGTGGACGCATTCGTGCTCAGGCAAATTATCCGCGCGGAGCGAAGTTTGTGATTGAGTTGCCGGCGGTGGAGAAAAGCTAGGATAAACATCTCAGATGTCAGATATCAGATGTCAGATATCAGATGTCAGATATCAGATCTTGGATTTCAAATCTCAGATTTCAGAATCGTGGATTGCCCATCTGAGAATCTCAGATCTGAGATCTCAGATTTCAGATTCAATTTCCAAATCGTAAATGCATTCCATTCTCATCGTTGACGACGAGCCAGGCATTCGCGACACGCTGCGAGGCGTGATGGGCGACGAAGGCTTTGCCGTCGATGCCGTCGCCAGCGGCGAAGAGTGCCTCGCAGCTCTCGAAAAGCGCGCCTACAGTTGTGTGTTGCTCGACGTCTGGTTACCCGGCATCGATGGCTTGGAAACGCTGCAACGACTGCGCGCCGCAGGCTCAGATGCTGCGGTCGTGATCATTTCGGGTCACGGCAACGTCGAAACAGCCGTGCGCGCCACGAAACTGGGGGCGTTCGACTTTATTGAAAAACCGTTGTCGCTGGAAAAGACACTGGTCACCGTGCGCAACGCTTTGAAACAGCAGCGGCTGGAACTGATGAATGCGGAGATGTCGGCCGAGCTCGCGCAGGAATACACCATGGTCGGTAATTCGGTGGCGATGCGCGCGCTTCGCAAACAGATCGCAGTGGTAGCTCCTACTGATGGCCGCGTGCTGGTCTATGGCGAATCGGGCACTGGCAAAGAGCTGGTCGCGCGCGCGATTCACGCCAAGTCTCGCCGCGCTGGTGACCCTTTTATTGAAGTGAACTCGGCTGCCATTCCCGAAGAATTGATCGAATCGGAACTATTCGGTCACGTGAAAGGCGCGTTCACGGGCGCGACCTCGGCTAAGAAGGGAAAGTTTGAACTCGCCGATGGCGCCACGCTCTTTCTCGACGAAATTGGTGACATGAGTCCGAACGTGCAAGCGAAAGTGTTGCGAGTACTCGAAGAGCAACGCTTTGAACCGGTGGGCAGCGGCACTTCAATAAAGGTCGACGTTCGCGTCATAGCCGCAACTAATAAGCGGCTGGATGCCCAAATTGAACAGGGAAAGTTTCGCGCCGATCTTTTCTATCGCCTGAACGTTATTCCATTCGAGCTGCCGCCCTTGCGCGAGCGGCTCGAGGACGTGCCCCTGCTGGTCGACTTCTTTAACCAGAATTTCTCGCGCGCCTACGGCAAAATTCCCAAGCAGTTTGCGGCAGAGGCCATTGAGGAGCTCCAGAATTATTCCTGGCCGGGCAACGTTCGCGAACTCAGAAACACTATCGAGCGTGTTGTAATTATGAATCCGGGCGTTAAGGTCGTCGCGGCTGATTTGCCGCCGCACGGCAAAGACGAACCGCCTGCTACTTCGTTTAGATTCCCTTCATTCAAAGAAGCAACCGACGCTTATCACCGCGAGTTCATTCAGCGAAAGCTGGACGAGGCAGAAGGCAACGTTTCGCGCGCAGCCGAGCTGATGGGCGTCGATCGCAGCCACCTTTATCGGCGCATGCGAGCCCTCGGCATTCCCAGCCGCAGCGAACGCGCCGGCATCTGAAAGCATCCTGATCTGGGATGGACTTTTGTCTGTGATGGTTAAGCGACACAGACTAAAGTCTGTGCTACTTTATTGCGGCAGTTTTTTGAGGTTTGTTATGGACTTTACTACCAAAGAATTATTGAAGCGCTACGCGAAACTGGCCGTTGGCCAGCCTTTTTCGCCAATTTTATTAAATATTTTGGTCACTTCTGTCTGCGACATGCGGTGCACGCATTGCTTTTTCACGGACGAGCTCGATGACCGCCCGCGCAAGAAACTTCAAATGAAAACTCACGAGATTGAAAAAATCTCAGAGACGCTGGGTGGCAATTTAGGTGTCCTGATTCTGGCTGGTGGCGAACCGTTCACGCGCAAGGACCTGCCTGAGATCGCTCGTGCTTTTCATACCAACAACAAGCTCGAATCGATCTACATCATGTCGAACGGGCAAATTCAAAAACGAATCTTTCCGGACATTACGCGCATCCTGCAGGAGAATCCCAACCTCAATGTGACGGTAGCCCTCGGCATCGACGGCTTAAAGCACCAGCACGAGAAGATTCGACAGAAGCCCGGTTCGTGGGACATTGCTATTGACACTGCGCGCCAACTCCAGGCGATCAAAAAGGAGTATCCCAAGCTCGACATTCAAACGTGCACCTGCTTTATGAATTCGAACCAGGACACGATTTTTGAGTGGTACGACTTTCTTAAGTATGACCTGCGTCCGGACAAAGTGAACTTCAACTACATCCGGCCGCCGTCAGCGGATCCGGTTGAGTTGGAAATCGATCATTCACGTTACGCGAAGCTGGCGGGGATGATCGACGACGATTCGCGACACGCAGCCCTTAAGAATAACTACGGCGGCAACGCGGGATTTTTCAAGGCCGCGATCGACATCTATATGCACGGTCTGATTGCGAAGACGCAGGAAACCCAGCAAGCGCAGATGAAGTGTTATGCGGGCACGGCCGGCGGCGTCATCTACGACGAGGGGACGGTTTCTTCATGCGAGAACCTTGCGCCCATCGGAAACCTGCGCGATTTTGACTGGAACTTCCAAAAGCTTTGGTTGTCTCCCGCGATGAAAGAGCGTCGCAAGAAAGCACTCGACGGTTGCTTCTGCACACACGAGTCGAATAGTTACTATCCTTCGCTGCCGTTTAATCCCGGTCATCTGATTCAGATTAAAAAGCTCGAGAAGGAGATGAAGAAGGCGCGCCGGCAGATGGATCGCATGCAACCGGAGGCGGAAGGCGTGGCAGCGCTGGCAAAATAGTTCAGAGTTCGAAGTTCAAACTTCAAATTAAACTTCAAGTACAAAGCACGAAATCAAAGACCAAAAGCCAAAGACCAAAGACCTTTTTTCAATGTCCCAACGTCACGCAAAAATTCTGATCATCTCCTCCGATACGGGTGGTGGGCATCGATCTGCCGCAGCCGCGATCGTTGCGGGGGTGCAAAAGTTTTTTGAAGGTGAGTCGTGCGCCGTGCGAGTCGTTCGCGCTGTGGAAGAATCGCATAAGATCACAGCCAAGCTCGTTAATCTTTACAACTGGCTGCTGCGAAACCGGCAGAGCTGGATGAAATATCTCTACTGGTTCGTCAACCGCTTTCGTCCAGAGACACGCGAGTTTTTTCATAAACGTTGCATTGGTTACTGCACGCAGTTGTTCGAGCGCTGGTGTCCGCACGTTGTGGTCAGCGTGCACCCGCTGACGCAACACATCTTTGCGCGCGTGCTGAAAAATCTAAAGCTCGCTGATCGCATTCCGCTCGTTTCCGTCGTCACGGATCCTTACTACGGATTCTGGAAGGGTTGGGCCTGTGACGATGTGACGCTTTATCTGGTTGCAAGCGACGAAGCGCGCGCTCAGTTGATCGAGTATGGCATCAGTCCGCAACGTATCAAGATTTCGGGAATGCCCGTTCATCCAAAGTTCGCATATCCGGGCGAAGATGCCGCCCAGGCAGCACGACGCGCGTTGGGACTCGATCCGGAAAAGTTCACGGTGTTCGTAAATGCCGGTTGGGAAGGCGGCGGGAACATTCCGCAAATCTTTCGTGAGTTGGTGCGCGGCGAATTGGAAGTCCAGGCAATTTTTCTTGCCGGAAAAAACGAAGCGCTGCGCGCTGACGTCGAACAGTTAGCCGAGCACGCGCCTTTTCCCATCAAAGTCATAGGTTATTCCGAACAAGTTGAGCAGTTGATGAGTGCCGCGAATGTCATGATTTCAAAACTCGGCGGGCTCACAACCTTCGAAGCCTTGGCCTGCCGGCTGCCGATAATCGGCGATGCCATAACCGACCCGATGCCGCAGGAAGCAGCTACTGCAAGTTTGATCGTCAAACGTGGCGCCGGCGTGTTGCTGCAACGAGCCAGCGACATCGTTCCGGTGGTGCGGCGTATGGCTGAAGACACGGCCCACTATTCGGCGATGCGCGCCGCAACTATTGGTCTGGCCATTCCCAACGCGACGCGGCAGATCGTTGAAGAGATCACGGCGCTGATTCCCGCCACTGACGAAGATATTCCGCTGCGCGAAGCAATTTCTGCTTAGTCCTCGCGTTTGACTGTTCCTTCTTTTCAGAGTCTAATTCCTGCCCACCCGCATTCTGCAAAGCATTTTTTAGGAGACAACGGCGACAGTGAGCTTATTGCTGGAAGGGAAACGCGCGTTCATAACCGGAGGCACGCGCGGTATCGGCGCTGCGATTTGCGATGTCTTCGCGCGCGAAGGCGCCGACGTAGCATTCAACTATGGCAGTCGAGATGATCTGGCTGCGACCACCGTTGCAAATATCGAACAGCATCAGCGGCGCGCGCTGAGTTTCAAGATTTCAGTCACCGATCGGCTAGGGTTGAAAAAGCTGACGCGCGAAATCGTAGAACTGTGGGGCGGCATCGATATTCTGGTGAACAACGCTGCCATTAATCGCGGAGATAACTTTGCGACTACGACCGACCGCGCCTGGGATGAAGTGATTCACACTAACGTCGATAGTCTGTTCGCGGTAACAAAACCGATTTACAAACAGATGATTCGGCAACGGAAGGGAAGCATCCTGAACATCACTTCTATCGGGGCATTGCGAGCATTGCCGACGGCTGTGCATTACGCCACCTCCAAAGCGGCCATGATCGGTTTTACAAAATGCCTGTCGCGGGAAGCGGGAACGTTTGGCGTGAAAGTAAACGCTATTGCTGCTGGAATCTTCGATACTGATCTTGCCCAGGCACTCCCCGAGCGGCTATTGCAGATGCACGATCTGTGGGTGTCGGCTGGTCGCTTAGGCCGGCCGCAAGAGCTGGCTGAATACGCTGCATTCATGGTCAGCGACCGCAACAGCTTTATGAATGGCGAAATCGTGATCGTCGATGGCGGCACAGTTACTTAAGTGACAGGTGACGGGTGACAAGTGACAGGTGACAAGTGACGGGCGAGAGGTGATGATCGCGTAAGGAAGTTAGAAAAACTGTCTGATAACGTTAGGTTGCGCGGCAATCGTCACTCGTCACC
>DATENN010000499.1:0-7235 GCA_035275045.1 Pyrinomonadaceae bacterium | reverse complement strand
CGCCTGTTTCAGAGGTCACGGTGGTGCTCACCGATTTATCGGACAAGGTACACCCCACATATCTATTCGTGCCGAGTGCTCGCGTCACGAATGCAGAGAGTATCGACGCTTCGACCGTGTCGCTGATGATCGTTGTGGATTTCGGGTCGCAAGTGCCCGACCATAAGCTAATAGCCGAACACTTCGCGAAGGACCCGCAGCGAGGCGACTTTCATATCCGTATGGATCTCCCGGAGGGTATCATCGGCATCGACCTCCGCGATCCCGGTCGCTTCACTGCTGAAGAACTCAGGGCGAATGGCAATCACAAGAACATGGAGCTTATGGCGGCCTCGCTATACAAGGAACGCGGCAAGGCGATCTACGATAGATACTATCGCGAGCTAACAGCCTTGCGCGCTTCTAAGATCGTGCGTGGCAGAATCATTGGTCAGGTCGACGGAAATGGCGCGTTCCGGTCGAGTGAGTCGCGCAACTGACGATGCAGTCCGGGCGGCGGAAGACGCGTCAACCCCACCATTCGACGGTTTCGTAAAAAGGAGGAGGACATGAGCGGAAATCGATTTGGGCGTCTCGTAGCTGTGGTCGTGCTCACATGGACTGGTGCTGCGCTGACTGCAAGTGGCGCGATTATTTCAGGCACGATCAGACAATTCGGTATTCCTGTGATTAGCCCAACCGTCCTGCTCACAGCCTACAAGAATTCCCAGTGCGCTGAACTCGCGGGCAAAAAAGAAAAAACTCAGGCAGAGACCGACCAATTGACCGCTTGCAAAACTGACGATTTCCGCGCGACGACGGGTACTCGGATGGGTACGTTTGAATTTACTGAAGTACCCGCTGGTTGGTACTCACTGACGATCACTTGGCCACAGGGAAATGTTCCCATCTTTTGTTCGGAATCTCCCGACGGGTGGTCGGTCCGAAACGTTGAGCGGGACGGCGTAATATCTGTCAGGGGAACAAGTTCACCGTTTGAAATAAAGGAAACCGAGAAACTCGAAAAAAACCTTACGTGGTGCCGGTGAGCGCCGCGTCAACTCAGCCGTTCGACGCTAATTGGCTATTTTTAGGAGAACTCAATGAAAACCTATCAGCACATAGCGGCAATCACGTTATTTACTTGCTTCTCGTTCGCGGTGGTTGGGCAAACGCCCGTAACCGAGAGTGAACTGCAGAAACTCGTCGCAGAAAAGGACCGCATCATAATTGTGCAAGACACCGCAGATGTGTATTGGGTGGTGAAGGCGTCGAGTGCATCAATTGTTAAGACGACTATTGAGGTGCCGCGACTGACCGACACGATGATTATTGAAAACAAAATCATCGTTATTGGCGGTGCCGACCGCACGCCAACCAAGCAAGACTTGCTTGAAACAGTGCGCGATAACTGGACCGAACCACTGGAGTCAAAGAAGACCTACTGGGATCTTACTGGTCATAAGCCCGCGGAAATGATCCAAATCGCTAAGGGTCAATACGCTCAACCAAAAAAGATCGAGGTAAAATCAGTCGTGACTTGGTGGTGCCCTAAAGCCGGACCTACTTGCCACGACCCGAAGGATTGATCACTCTAAATATCAGGCGTCGGACATCGTTGGCCGCAAGCGGCCGGCGAGCCAAAAGAGCTAAGGGCTACGCGTAAAGCGCAAGAGATTGCGCGCCGCCGCGTCAACTCAACCGTTGGGCCTTGAAACCGGGCACGAGATTCAGTAACCATTAAAGGTGAGCTCTCCATGAGACGAACATTTGTGATAGCCCTTCTAGTCCTTACAGCGGCCTCTATGGCCCGAGGGCAAAGGCCGCGCGCGAGGAGCGATCAAAGAAGGCGCGTTGAGCAGGTCATAAGGCAAATTGATCACGAACGCATTCAAGCGCAGATCAACGCTGATGCAGTCGCGCTTGGCCGCATTTACGCTCCTGATTTTATAGGCGTAGGACCAAGTGGCACAGTCAGAGCCAAGCCGCAGGTACTTTCAGATTTCACGTCCGGTAGTTTGAAATTCCAGTCGATCACCACCGACGACGTCAAGGTGCGCGTCTATGGAAACACGGCTGTGGAAACCGGCCGTTCCACAATGGTTGGGCAAGACAAAGGTAAAGCTGTGCCCCGCGACAATCGCTTCACCAGAGTATGGGTAAAGCAACAAGGGCGCTGGCGATTGGTCCTCAATCACTACTCGCCACTGATTGGCGGCTAAGCGCAAAGAGCTAAGGGCTAAGCGCGAAAGATTGCGCGATGCCGCGTCAACTCTGTCGCTCGATTGCTTGTATTCGAATCCCGAGCGATGGGATTAAGACTTATCTTGAGCGATGAAGTCAGTACCGTCCGCGGTAGCGGAGGGGCATTGAACTCAAGTTGAATTCAATCGTCGTTTATTCTGTCGCCCGCTTCGCGAGCTTAGGATTCTTTGCGACGGGACCTCAGGGTTACGGCGTCCCGACACGTCGGGGCTCGGGAGCCTCTGAATTTCGGATTGCGGAATTCGGATTGCGGGTTTGAAATCGCGCCGCCACGCCAACTCAACCGTTGGGCAACTCTTTATTAACTGAATATGTGATTGCCGTGAAAAAGCTACTCCCAGGTCTCGTCGCGGTGCTTCTCGTAACCGGTCTCTGTGTCGGCATAATTTACTGGCGTGACCGCCATCGCCAAATCAACAAACCTTGGGCCGCCAGTCCATGTCCCGCGGGACTCGTCTCAGTAGATAACACTATTCAGCCATTGCTGAAAATAGGCGTGCTGGAAACTAACTGTGAAAACGATATTGCTTCCGTTCACTTCAACGTAACGAATGTTGGATCGGTGCCCAACAAACACTTTTGTGTTCGCGCCATCTATACTTACGATACTGATGTCGAGGACGGCGCTGAAAACTGCAGCGGACCACTTGCCATTGGTCAAACCATGGACAGTTACGTTGGCATGGGGATTCCGAGCCAAAACGGTAAATCGGTCGGACGATTGCATAAAATTGCTTTGATTACGTCGTCGTTGGAACTTCCGGACGGAACTAAATGGCGACGACCGTCTATTCATGAATTGACTTCTAAATAACTGCCTTGCCCAACAAATCGTTAGACGCCTTCGCTTCATTTCCATGCCAGAAACATTCGTGACATACAATGGCGTGCGCATGGTGGCTGAGTGGGTGAAACGGATCGAAGACGCTCAACGTAAGCCGACGTACATTATTGACGGTCGCCCACACGAACGCATCAAGTATGGCAACGAGTCCGATGATTGGGGTGCAGATCGCGTGCCCTGTCACGACTGCGGTGTAATAAAGGGACAGTATCACGTTCCGAATGCGTGTGACGTTGAGCGCTGTCCGGTTTGTGACGAACAGGCGCTCATGTGCGACTGCCATTTCGAAGGCGACGACTCTCGCTAACGTACGTCGCCCAACAAATCGTTGCACGCACGTGGATCGGCTAAGCGCAAAGAGCTAAGAGCAAGGCGCAAAAGATTTCGCGCCCTCCCGTAAACTCAATTGTTGGGCGAGACCGAGTGGCAGCGACGCACATCGCGACAAAGGAAGGGTGCCATGCATATCCTGGAACATCTGTTTCTAGTGGGCGAGTTCCCCGAGCGAGCCCACCTACTGTCCGGGCTCACGCTTGAGCAAGTCACTCTATGCCCGGACGGCGCGTCGCACTCGATCTATGAGGAGCTGTGGCATCTTGTGGGATACCAGCAGAGTATCATCGCGGGAGGCGACCCGGCCGCCGAGTTTTACCCGAGCGCCGCGCCGCAGCACGAGCAACAATGGGACGACTTAGTGCGAGTGTTCATGGACGGTGCGCGCGCTGCGGCAGCGTTGGCGCAAACGCCTGATCGTTTGGCGCTCGAGGTAGAGCCGGGCATGACACTGGCCGACGAACTCAATAGTGTAGCGGTACATAACGCATATCACTTTGGCAAAATCGTTGCGTTGCGGCAGCGCATCGGTGCGTGGCCCCCAAAGGTAGCGACGGGCGGATCGTAACGGTAACGTCCGTACGACGCCAAACAACAAATGGCACGCGGGTGGAGGGCTAAGCGCACAGAGCTAAGCGCAAAGCGCAAGAGATTTCGCACCTCCACATCTCTGCGCTGCGGCGACGGTTGTGTCAGAAGGCATCAATAGAGTCGACTGGCAATGTGAGGTCAGTACCGTCCGCGGTAGGCGGATGGGTAAATGCCGCAACTTGAAAACTTCCGCGAACCCTCGCTGTCGCCCGCGTCGCGGGCTTGGCATTATTAGGGAACGCGTGATAGCGCAAAGAGCTAAGCGCAAAAAGATTTCGCGCTGCCAATCAACTCCACCGTTCGACTCTACACAACTCAGGAGATTACATGACGCGGCCAACTCGTTCGCTAACCTCGATTACAATTGTAAGTATTCTTCTCCTGTGCGGCTGTGGGTTTAAGAAGTCGCCTTCCGACATTGTCAAGGCAACCTATATGGCCGCTAACAGCGGACAGTATTCCGAAGTGGAAAAGCACCTGTCTAACGAAGCTCTGCGCACAATCAACGGCCCACAAGGTTCTTCCAGTGGCGGTCTTAAGGGAATTTTTGACAAGAAGACTCGCAACGGCAACATTGAAAAGATTGAAGTCGAACGCGAATTCATTAAAGACGACCAAGCCGTAGTCAACATTATGCTTCACCTAAAGGACGGCAGGAGGGCTGAAGACGCCGTGATACTCATAAAAGAGGGTGGCGAATGGAAACTCGACCGCAATATCCTATAACCGCGAACAAATCGTTCGACGCGAGCGGCGGAAGATGGCTGACAGCTGGCAGGTGATAGCTCTCAGCAAGAGTGAAATCGCGCCGACGCGTCAACTCCACTTTGGCCGCTATTGAGAGAGGTAACCACATTATGGGTCCACTAGACTTTTTGAACCCGCTCAACATCGCGGCAGAGGCGACAAAAAAACTTGTTGACGTTTGGAGTACGATTAAAGATCGTAAAAATCGAGAGACCACAAGCATGATTGCTGATCTAACCGACTTGATTGAGGAGTTGCGTAAGACACATTCGACGATTGTAAAAATGGTCAGTCCCTTGCGGCGTATTTCCAACAATCCGGTGACCTTCGGAGATGACTTTCGGTCGGTCTATGACGACTTCCGTGATTTTTATGATGCCTATGACTTTGGAGATGAGCGGACACGTTGTCATAAGATTCGTCAGATTCAAAATCGAATGCTAAAACGCAAACCGCTCTTTGGTGCTAAGGAACAGTGGAATCAATTGCACTTAAGTCTTGAGACTCTAAACAACGCCGACTTTGACATCATCGACAACCAATATAAACCCTTCATGTTATCGTTCGATCAAACTATGAATCGTATTAAACAACATGTGGACGTCAACAACATTCCTGCAGCCATTACCGAAAAGGAGGCATTCCTCGCCAGCCTCGGGCCCGAGTATGATCAGAATAAGAGCATGCTGGAAGAAATGACTGACACCATTGGGACGCTCACAGCAGGTCTATAACAAAGATACATTTGCACGGCGAACAAATCTTAGGACGCTAGCGGCGTTAGCGACGCTAAGCGCAAGAGCCAGGGGCAAAGAGCAAAGGTTTCGTGGCGCCGCCTCAACTGCGCCTTTCGCGGGTTCTGTGCGCAAACAACAGTTTGGAGGAGCTATGACCAACGACAATCTATTGACTGCCAATCGTGAAGATGCTTTGGCACAGGTGCGGCAGTTTGCAGAAGACCGCAGCAACGAGTCAACTCATAGTCTGGAAAATGCGCTTCACCATCCAGATAGTACGGTCGCGCGTGCAGCCGCTACGGCATTACTAAAACGTGACTTCGATAAGGCGGAGATTACGAGGATCGAGGCAAGTCTCGATGTCAGCGACCTTTGTTCGCGGTGTGGGAAAGCGACTGTCCCGCGATCTGCATACGAGGGCCAGATCGGGTCGGTGATGATGGGTGACGGTCTATCGTCGATGCTTGAAGCCCAAACAGCGGCGCGGTATGTCTGCCGGCGCTGTAAGGCGGTGCATTGTATAGAATGTTCATCCGCATATCCGTGCCGCACTCCGTTCTGTCGAAACAATCTCTTCGACTCGGTCTGACGCCGCCGCCCAAGTCGTTCGACGCGAACGAAGCGGCTCAGCACAAAGAGCTAAGCGCAAAGCGCAAAAGTCTTCGCGGCGCCGCGTCAACTCCACCGTCGGGCGAGGCTGGCGTCGGCAGCGGAAGCGGCAGCGCCAGCGACCGGATCAAGAATTGACCGGGAATCTGAGGTCAGTACCGTCCGCGGCAGCGGATGGGCATTGACTCAAGTTGAATTCAACCGAGCATTTATTCTGTCGCGCTTCACGGGCCTTGGAATCCTTAGGCGAAACGACACTCATGAATATTCGAATGCAGAATAAAAAAGTCAAACTCAGACCAAGCGAAGAAGCTGACTTGGAATTCTTCTTTCAATTTCAACTTGACGAAGAGGATAATCACCTCGCTGCATTTACTTCAAAAGACCCGACCGACAAAAAAGCGTATCTTGAAAAATACACCAAACATCTGCGCGACCCGACAATAAATAACCAAACAATTTTGCTTGACGAAATTATCGTAGGCAGTATTGCAAAATTTGTAATGAACGGACATGCTGAAATTACTTATTGGATAGATAGAAACTTTTGGGGAAAAGGAATTGCGACGAAAGCACTCAACGACTTTCTGACGATTGAAAACGCCAGACCGATTTTTGCGCGAGTTGCGTTTGACAATTTAGGCTCGCAGAAAGTTCTGGAAAAATGTGGTTTTGTAAAAATAGGCACGGACCAGGGTTTTGCCAACGCACGACAAACAGAGATAGAAGAATTCATTTACAAACTCACCTAGAATCAATTTAACAACGAACTGCCAACAAGTTGTTGGTGCTCGAAAACGAAAATCGAACAGCGCAAAGAGCGAAGCGCAAAGCGCAAAGAACTAGGGGCGGCGCATAAGGTTTCGCGCCGCCGCGTCAACTCAGCTGTTCGGCATTTTCATAACATCAACCTGATCGGGAGGATGCAATGTTCGGAGAACCTGACCCAGATGAGAAACCGGTTGAGACAGCCGAGAAGCCTAAAGTTCCGGCCACTTGGCGACAAAAGGCGGGCTGTTTAGTCATCGTTCTTATCGGACTCGCGCTGAGCGGTTTGCTCGGGAAATATATAAATCAAACGCTCGGGGTGATCGGCACCATTGTTTTTATGTTTCTCCTGATTGGCTGGA
>DATENN010000498.1:0-3492 GCA_035275045.1 Pyrinomonadaceae bacterium | reverse complement strand
CCGCGAGCGTCCGCATATTGCGCCAGGCTCGGCACCAACTCGATTGCTCTGGTGTAGTAAAAGCTTTGAAATACTTCGACCAGCGAACGGTGCAGGCCGAACGATGCGGACAGCGCGCGCACGCCGCCTCCGCGCGTGTCGAGGTCGGTACGAAAATCGAGAAAGATGCTGCTGCTCGGCCGATATCGGGCCTCAACGTTCAGCGGAGAAAAGCGCCGCGGCACGCCGCCGTAACTGAAACCGGAAAGCGTGTTGATGGGATAGAACTGATTGCGCTGGCCGGGTATTAGTGCGCCGCCGAAAAAGCGATCGAAAAAATACTTGCCCCGAACCGTGATCGTCAGCGCCTCGAATGGTTGGCTGGCGATCGATTCCTGATCCTGATTCGCCACCGGTTTTTCGTTATTCACATTTTCCGTCGAGCGACGGGTAAAGAATCGATTGGAGACACCGAACTCGATCTCGTTAGTGTTGGCGACGGCGTCGATGTAGTCGAACCTGATCACCCGATCAAAGTTATCGACTCCACCGATCTTGCGATAAGTGATGTACGGCTCGATCACATGTCGAAACCAGAAGCGGCCATTCTTATCAAAATCTTTCGCCAACGCCGGCGGCCGAACGTCAAGTTCGAACTCGCCATAGGTGCGCGTGATGTTCTGACTAAGAATGGCGCGGTTCGTTGGATCGATAGAATTCGAATGAAAGGTCGTCCGAAACGAAGAGCTTGCGGTGACCGAGATGCCGAAGAAATTCAGTGGAATCTGAACGCGCGGATGAAAATCAAGCCGCTGCACGATTGACGGGGTAATAATCGGATCGCCGCCCACATCACGCCGAAACGCGATCAGGTCATCAACCGTTTCTTTGCGACTGACACCTTCTGCGCCGGCCTCGTACGAAAAGTAAATTGGCAGCTTCCTAATAAAGTTCAGCGGCGAGGCGCGCTTTTCGAACGTAATGCTGGGAAGTTCGCGAATTCGAATGCGCGAATTCGGCAACGATGTAACCTGGGAGCGTGCTAAAAAGTTAAAGCTGTACGCGTCGTAGTCTTTGTTTACGAAAACCTGGGAACGCTCTTCCGGCGAAATGGCCTGCTGAATGTTGTCCGAAAACACCTGGCGGAACGCAAGATTCGAAGTAACGTTCACATCCGCGGCGGCGATAAAGCCGTTTGGGAAATAGTGCACGCCTTCAACGTAGAAACTCGATCCACCCTGGTCAGGATGAGCGGCGTCTTCTTTAGGACCGAAGACGCGATCTTTGACTGCGTAAAAACCGGCGTTCAAAAACGATCTCGAGTTCGCCCGGGTGCGCAGATCGGCGCCGATGCCATAGCCGCGCTTACTGTAAATATCGTTGCGCAGCGTTACGTCCGCCGAGCGTCCCAGCGTTTGGTAATAAGCATTCGATAGGCGAAATCCTTTGTTCCCCGAACCACCAAATGACGGCGTCAAAAATCCGGAAGCGCGATCGCGCGGCTTGATCGACACCGACGCGTACGGCAAATAAAAGATGGGAAGCTTTTTGACGCGCAGGTCCGGCGAATACAAACGCACGCGATCGTTCGTTTTGATCTTCACTTTCTTCGCATGAAAGCTCCATTTCGGCACATCTTCGTCGCACGCAGTCACCTGCACATTTGTCGCAATCAACGTATCGAGACTGACGCGCTCGACACGGTCCGCCGTGAAGTAAACGCGCGTGCCGTCCTGTGTCTGATTGGTAAATCCGGTTGAGTCAAGAAAGAAGCCGGTTTTAGTACGATAGTTCCACTCCGCCCTCGAACCGGTGATGCGCTGTTGATCGCCTTGATCGAAAACGACGTTACCCTCGGCGATGACTTTGTTCGTCCCCTCGTACACGGTCACTTTGTCTGCTTGCAGCCGATAGGTGCCAATCCGGGCGTCGACGTTTCCCTCGTACACAAAAATGCGAGCGTCTTTTGGCCCCGAAACGGTTTGAGTTCCGGCGTCAACTTTCAGCTCATCCGTAGCTTCGCTTGTCGTTCCCTGATTGCCTCGGCGTGCGCGCACCGGTTGGTCCTGCGTTAGTGGGTTGACGTTTGGTGTATCAGTCATCGGATTTGTCACTTTCCGATCAACTGGATTTGTTTGTTGAGCAGAGATGCGGACTGAATCGAGCATTACAAATGCGCTCGCCAAAGCGACGAGCACAAAGATGCCGAGCTGATTAAATCGAATGGCGACGCGCAAAGAAAAGTGAAGCCCTCCGGGCCGGCGCTAACGCGATTGGTATGCGCCCTTATGCGTTAAAAAAGCGCAGCGATGCTAACACGAATTCCGCCGTCGGGCATTTCACGGAAAGCAGTAGTTTCAACCCGCTCCCAAATGAATGACAAATGAAAAATGTCAAATGAGACATGCGAATTTGTAGTATCGCTTCTGACCCGGAGCAGGCGCACGCTGCCTGCCTTCCGCCGGTCACTGCTATCATCGCGACGAATGAAAACCTTTAGGTTAATGATTGTCGCCGGAGAACCGTCGGGCGACGCGCATGCCGCGTCGCTGGTCAACGCGTTGCGTAGTGTCGCTCCTAACGTCGAGTTTGAATTTTTCGGCGGCACCGGTCCGATGATGCGCACCGCCGGCGTCCGATCAATTATCGACACCGATCAACTTTCGATACTTGGGTTGGTCGAGATTGGTTCAGCGCTGCCAAAATTCTGGCGCGCCTTCAAACTTCTAAGACAAGCGGCGCTTAAAAATTCGCCCGATGTGGTAGTTCTGGTCGATTGGCCTGACTTCAATTTGAAACTCGCGCGATCCTTACATCGAGGCGGTCTGCGAATCATTTATTACATCAGCCCGCAGTTGTGGGCTTGGCGCGGCTATCGTTCGCGCAGTATTCAAAAGAACGTCGATTTGTTGCTTTCGATTCTTCCGTTCGAGAAGGAATGGTACGCAGACCGCGGCGTCGACCACGTTGAATATGTGGGCCATCCGTTGGCGGGTGAAGTCAAATCACGATACGACGGGAATGAATTTCGCTCGCGCCTGAAAATTGATCCGCAGGCGCCAATTATTTCTCTTCTGCCCGGCAGCCGGCGCAAAGAAGTCGAACGCATTCTGCCGCCAATGTTGGAAGCAGCGGCATTGATCTCTATGCGGAATCCGCTGGTCCAATTTGTTATCGTCGTGGCCCCAGGCCGCACGTCCGATGAGATTCGGGAAATTGTTCGCCGGCGACGGGCGCAACCAGAACCGCTGCCGGATTGCATTCATATCGTTTCCGGCGAGGCACGCGAAGCTCTGGCTGCGTCGACAGCGGCGGCAATTACCAGCGGCACAGCTACGATTGAAGCAGCCCTGCTCGGAACGCCGATGGTCGTTGTCTATAAAGAATCGTTACTGAACTGGCACACGCTGGGGCGGTTGATTACAGTAGATCATTACGGTTTGGTAAATTTGATCGCGGACGAACGCGTCGCGACTGAGTTAATGCAGACGCAACTTACGGGAGAGCGGCTCG
>DATENN010000497.1:0-7375 GCA_035275045.1 Pyrinomonadaceae bacterium | reverse complement strand
ACTGTGAAGCTGGAAGTAAAACCTGAGCTGCGCCAGACAGTGACCGCATCCGGCGAAGTAAGACCAATCCGTTACATCAAGCTTACTAGTGAAGTGCCGGGCCGTATCGAAGAAATTTACGTCAACGCCGGCGATCAGGTGACCCAGGGAAAACCGCTGGTACGGGTGGATCCAACTCAACTTCAGTCCAGCCAGGAAGCGCAGTGGGCCGCCGCTCAGGCATCGATGGCCGATGTACAAAATGCGCGGAACGCCGTTGCTTCTGCGCAGCAGGGACTGGTTGTTGCTGAAGCTTCAGTAGCATCAGCTCGCCAACAATTGGTGGCATTGCAAACCTCGGTCGATCGCGCTCAAGTCGACTTAAATACCGCGCAACGGGAACTTAAGCGCAATAGCGATTTGATCGAAGCCGGCGTAGCCTCCCGATCTGATTATGACGCCGCACGTGATCGTTTTGATCAGGCTAAGATTGCATTGCAAACGGCTAAAGCGAATCTCGAGTCGCAACGCGTGGCCGTGAAAGAAGCCGTCGAGCGATCAAACCAACAAAAGATAGCCGTCCAGGAAGCGCGCACCGGAATTCGCTCTTCCGAGATGCGGGCAAATCAACAACAGGCGCTGTTGCGTGGTCAATCAAGTCAGCGATCGAAAGCGACGCAGTTGTCGCCATTGAATGGCGTCGTTGCCGACATTCCAACGCGCGTCGGTGAATACGCTGTGGCCGGCTTGTCCACTACGCCGTTAATGACCATCGCCGACATGTCCACGATCAACGTGGAAGTGAACGTTGACGAAACCGAAATCTCAAACGTCGAAGTAGGCCAGCAAGCAAAGGTCAAAGTCGACGCGCTGGGTGACAAAGAAATCAATGCGGTGGTCACGCAGAAGAACCCGCTTGCCGTTTCCAAATCAGACACGCAGGGCGGGCTTTCAAATCGCGTAAACGTTCAGGAGGCCAAAGAATTCAAGGTTACTGTCGAGCTGCGCGATATGCCTGATGATGTGCGCAACGCGTTGCGTCCGGGCATGAGCGGTACCGCGACGATCACTACCAAAACTAAAAACAATGTTGTGGCCGTTCCGCTTGAATCAATCGTTGAGAAGGCCGCGCCCGCACCTTCACCCGGCGCCACCGTCGCCGGCAACACGCCGCCGGCCGGTGAACGACCAAAGAGTTTGAAAGGCGTCTACGTTTTAGAAGGCAACAAGGTGCGTTTTATTGAAGTCACTACCGGCATCACCGGTGAGGCCGACATCGAAGTCACTAGCGGCGTTAAGGCGGGAATGGAAATTGTGAGAGGCCCTAGTCGCGTCTTAAAGACTTTGAAGGACGGCATGACAGTCAAACGTCAGGAACGCAAACCAGGCGCGAACGCCAACGAGGCAAGCTAAATGAGCGACGTTACCCTGGCATCTCCGCCGGCTGCGGCCGTTCTGCCTGAACAGCGCGTAACCGGTCACGATCCAAACGCGCTGATCTCTATGCGCGACATTTGGAAGACCTACGAAATGGGCGCTGAGCAAGTGCATGCGCTGCATGGAGTGTCGTTCGATGTGCCGAAGGGAGAGTACATCGCCATTATTGGACCATCAGGTTCGGGAAAATCGACGCTAATGAACTTGATCGGTTGTCTCGATACGCCATCCAACGGCGAGTACTGGCTGAACGGCAAGAACGTTTCCGAAATGGATGACGACGAGCTTGCGCGGATCCGCAATCAGGAAGTCGGATTTGTTTTTCAAACCTTCAACTTGCTCGCGCGCGCGACCGCACTGCACAACGTCGAGTTGCCGCTGATCTACGGCGGCATCAGTTCCAGTCAGCGTCACCAAATGGCCAAGCAGGCGTTGCTCGCTGTCGATTTGGCAGAGCGCATGATGCACCGGCCGAACGAGCTGTCCGGCGGTCAACGACAACGCGTCGCGATCGCGCGGGCGCTGGTAAATCATCCTTCAATTCTACTCGCCGACGAACCAACCGGCGCGTTGGACACGCACACCAGTATGGAGATCATGGATCTGTTCGAACGATTGCACGGTGAAGGCAATACCATCATCGTGGTGACGCATGAACACGATATCGCTGCGCGCGCGCATCGCGTCATCTCCATCCGCGACGGTCTAATCGAAAAAGACGAGAAAATCAGGTAGCAGGAGGCGCAATGCTGCGACTCGAATCTCAAGAGACGCCATACCCCTTAAACGCGTCAGGGAGAGGTGTGTCTGTTGTGCGGAGATTCCTTCGCTTGCTGCGCATCGCTGCGCTGTGGGAAGCGTTCAAAGTCGCGCTCGCGAGTTTGCGTGCCAACAAGCTGCGCACGGCGCTGACGCTGATGGGAATAGTCGTCGGTGTTGCGGCTGTAATCGCGGTAGTGACGATCATCAAAGGACTAGATCAAACGGTAGCCTCAACGTTTTCGTCACAGGGCTCGACTGTTTTTACTATCTCCAAGCGCCCTCGGGTTATCACCTCGCGAGAAGACTTCATCAAGTTCAATAAACGGAAGGACGTCACACTTGACGACGCCGAGGCGATCTTCCGCGCGTGTACTTCTTGCTGGCGATCGGGTGTAGCGGCGAACACGCCGGAAACCGTCAAACACAAAGATCAAAAGTCCGAGAACGTAAACATCCGCGGCATTTCGCCGATCTCGATGTTTGATATTGACGCGGTAAACATCGATGCGGGCCGCTTTTGGACTGACAACGAAGGCGCGACCGCGCGTGAAATATGCGTCGCGGGCGCCGACATCGTTCAGAATCTTTTTGGCGGCATCGCACCAGATCGCGTTTTGGGACAGTCTGTTCAAATCGCGGGCCGGCCGTACCAAATTATTGGCGTGCTTCAGGCACAGGGAAAGATTTTCGGCGCCTCGCGCGACAGTCTGATCTACATTCCCTACTCCACGTACCAAAAAAACTTTGGCGCTCGATCTTCGTTAACGGTGTTCGTTAAGACAGCGGGCGCCGATCAATTGGAAGAAGCCGAAGATCAAGTGCGCACGATAATGCGCAACCGGCGCGGCAAAATTTTTTCCGATGATGGCGACGAAGGTTTTACTTTGGAAACGTCGGACGTCTTCATTGATTTGTATGGCAAAGCGACCTCGAACATTTATCTCGTCACCTATTTAGTCGCCGGCGTCTCATTGTTCGTGGGCGGCATCGTCGTGATGAACATCATGCTGGTGTCGGTTACCGAGCGGACCAAAGAAATCGGAATTCGGAAAGCAATCGGTGCGCGCCGCAAGGACATCCTGACGCAGTTTCTGATCGAGGCGATTACCGTGACCGCGGTTGGCGGCGCTATTGGCGTACTGACCGGATTCGGATTGGCTTACGTTATTTCTTTCTTAATAGGTTTTCCGCTTTTGGTGAGCCTTGCATCCGTCCTGTTAGGCGTCGGTATGTCGTCCGTTGTTGGCGTGGTGAGCGGCCTTTGGCCGGCCTGGCGCGCCGCTCGACTACACCCGATTGAAGCGCTAAGAGCGGAGTAGCTTCCAGCGGTCAGCCATCAGCTCTCAGCCAGAATTATGCAGGGATTCAGAAACCTGAACGTGTGGCGAAAGGCACATGAACTGACGCTGGCGGTATACAAGGCGGCTGGAGGATTTCCGTGGGAAGAACGTTACGCTTTAACAAGTCAGACCAAACGATCTTCTTCTTCAATCGGCGCCAATATTGCTGAAGGTTGTGCGAGGGGTAGTGACGCCGACTTTACTCGATTTTTGTTTATTGCCATGGGCTCTGCAAATGAACTTGAGAATCATTTGGAGCTTGCGCGAGATCTCGAATTTCTTTCGCCTGCCGATTATGATGATCTTCTGAATAAAGTTATTGAAGTGAAGAAAATGCTTAGTGGATTGATACATAAGACGCAGGTTAGAGGTGCTTCTCGCTGAAAGCTGACGGCTAAGAGCTGTGCCATGCGCCTTGACGACATAAAAGAATCCGCCTTAATGGCATTCGACACGTTGCGAGCAAACAAGCTGCGCTCGTTGCTGACGATACTCGGCGTCACTGTCGGCGTCGTCACCGTTATCTTTATGGTGTCGATTATTCAAGGTCTGAACAAAGCCTTTGCGCAACAAATCGAGGCGCTGGGTTCGAATGCTATCTGGGCCACGAAATTTGATCCCAGCTTCGGTCATCAACCGACGCAGGAAGAGTTGCATCGCAAAGATTTGACTCTCGAAGATGCAGAAGCCATTCGCAATGAAGCTCCGTCCGTGCTCAGTGTGTCGCCAATTCATCGCAAAATTGCTGAAACCGTTCGTTACAGCGACAAGCAGTCGGACACTCCGATAGTGATCGGCGTAACGCCTTATTATGAATTCACGCAATCAAGCTACGTCGGTCGCGGCCGTTTCATCACCGATACCGACATGCGAGAGCGCGCCAACATTTGCGTGCTCGGCATCGATTTGGTGAAGGCGCTGTTTCCTTATGAAGAGCCAATCGACAAAGAGATAAAGATAAATGGCAAACCGTTCAAGGTTGTGGGGGTGATGGAACCGTTAGGCAATTTTCTCGGCCAATCGCGAGACAACACGGCTTTCATTCCCATTACCACGTTCGATAAGTACTATCCCGGCGAACAACCGTTTCCTGAAGTTGTTTTTGTAATCATCGTGCGCCCGCGATCGAGGGCCTACGTCAAATCTGCGATCGACGAGATAACAGACATTCTCAGAAGGCGGCGGCATGATCCGCCGGGCGCGCCCAGCACTTTCGGAATTTCCTCGCAGGATGCGTTGCTCGATATCTACAATCAGCTCACCGGCGCAACCGCATTGGTCCTGACAGCGATCTCTTTTGTGGCATTGATGATCGGCGGCATTGGCGTCATGAACATCATGCTGGTCTCGGTGACCGAGCGCACGAAAGAAATCGGAATTAGAAAAGCTGTGGGCGCCACCCGCCTCAACATCCTGGCGCAGTTTCTGATTGAGGCCGTAGTCTTAACGGCATTCGGAGGTGTGATCGGCCTGGGTCTCGGTGAAATCGCCAGCCTGCTAACTAACAAATACTCGCCTTTGCCCGCATTTGTGCCGATGTGGGCCATTGTTTTAGGAATCGGCATTTCCACTGCAGTGGGAATTGTTTTCGGTTTGTGGCCCGCCTGGAAAGCTGCCCGCCTGGATCCCATCGAAGCACTACGATGGGAATGAGCCGATTTCTGATTGCGATTGAGCAAGCACTCGCGTCAATGCTGCTTCTCAATCCTTGCCAGCCGGTTCAGACTTCAGACCCACTCTGGTATTATTTTTTGGACCCAAAACCTAAAGTTCGGATTCTAACGTAATAGTGCTCCGCGCATTAATTTTGCCCCGCTTTTGCAACCTAACCTGACAGCGAACCGTAATAGTTTTACGTGAAATTCATCGAGACTTTGAAGTTGGCCATCGCGGCGATCTGGGCGCACCGGCTGCGCTCTGCGTTGACGCTGTTGGGGATGATTATCGGTGTCACTGCATTTGTAGTCGTGGTGTCGTTAATCCAGGGCTTCAACAAGTACATCGATGAAAAGATTGCCGGCATTGGTTCAAAATCTTTCACTGTGCAGCGATTTAACTTTGAAGATTTTAAGGACCTCGACACGATCGCTGCGGCGCAAAGACGAAATAAAGAACTGACGTTGGATGATTACGATTACTTGAAACAGCGCGGGACGTTGATTGACAAAATTGGCGCAAAGGCTCGCGCGACGCGATCGCTGGTGAAACGTGGCTCTGCCTTAATCGAAGACGTGCCCGTTGACGGTTCGATGCCGGTGATCAGTGAGATCGATAACATCGACGTAGCTGAAGGTCGCTACATCACCGAAGCCGAAAACGATAGCGCCATGCGCGTCGCCTTCATCGGCATGGACGTAGCTAACGCTTTGTTCCCGGCTGGTTCCGCAACTGCGATCGGCGAAGAGATTAACGTGGCGGGCTTGCCCTATCGCGTAATAGGTGTGCAGGTCGCCAAGGGCACGGTGTTTGGCGTACCGCAGGACAACTTCGTTACGTTGCCGTTGAAAACATACGGCAATAACTTCGGCGGCTTCACACGCAATCGTTTGCTTTATTTCGAAGTCACTTCGAAGACCGACAAGACGTTCAATGACGCAGTCGACGAAACGCGGTTTTTGTTGCGCACGCGGCGCCACCTCGCGGCTAACGACAAGGATAATTTTGGCATAGTAACGCCGGACGCAATCACTGGTTTTCGCGATCGCTTACTTGGTCCAACTTTTATTGTCGCCATCGCAGTTCCCGGTATTGCGTTACTGGTCGGTGGCATTGTCATCATGAACATCATGCTGGTTTCGGTCACTGAGCGAACTAAAGAAATCGGCATTCGCAAATCTCTGGGTGCCCGCCAAATGGACATTCTGAAACAATTTTTAGTTGAGGCCGTGACGCTGGCGGCGATTGGCGGATCGATTGGAGTTCTGCTCGCGTGGATTATTGGCAACGTAATGACCGCGATCTTTTTTCCTACCTATCTTTCAATAATCGCCATTGTCATCACGATTTTCGTTTCCGGCGGGATCGGAATCGCCGCGGGTGTCTTCCCTGCCTGGAAAGCGGCCCGCCTGGATCCGATTGAAGCATTACGGGCTGATTAATGCAGCGCAAACCTAGTTTGCGATTGGTAGGTTACGAGCGCGTACAGTTGAGGTAACACCATGAAACTTCTTCGCAGCGATATTTTCGAAAATCTGAAGATGGCGCTCGCTACCCTGCGCGCCAACAAGCTTCGCTCGTTCCTGACCGTCTTTGGCGTGATGATCGGAGTAATCACGGTAATGCTGATTTCTTCGATAATCAGCGGTGTCGACACAGCGGTTAAGAAGGAGCTCGAGTCTTATGGCACGAACTCAATTTATGTTATCAAGTTCAACTCGGGAATTCATATCGGCCGGCTGTCGCGCGAAGAACGGATGCGCAAGGACCTGACTTATGACGACGCTGTCGCCTTGCAGCAATTGCCCGCAGTTGAGCTTTCGGTTCCCTTCCTCGATATCACCAACAATTTCTTTGGCCAAAAGATTAGCGTCAGCAGTCCCGGCAAAACTTCGGTGTCAGTCGCGCTACAGGGAACTCTACCGGACTTTGAGCGCGCCGGAACGCAGGTCGTCAAGGAAGGTCGTTTCTTCAATCAGTTCGAGAATGACAACAACGAAGATGTCTGCGTAATCGGATCTGCGGTAGCCACAGATTTCTTTCCCTATGGCTCGGCGGTGGGTCAGTCGATTGGAATCGGCGGACAACAATTTCGCGTTGTCGGCGTACTCGAAAAACGCGAACAGTTTTTGCTGGGCGGCGGCGATGACGATCAGAATAACGTCATCTACATGCCGTTCAACGTCGCACGGAAACTAAAA
>DATENN010000496.1:0-5762 GCA_035275045.1 Pyrinomonadaceae bacterium | reverse complement strand
ATCAGCTGTAGTGCTTTGGATTTGAACCTTGCCACCGTTCGGGCTCGTCGTCCCGACGCCGGCGTTCCCGTCTGAAGGAAACGTATTCGTCTGGGCGGTTGCGTCTCGAGCTGCGCTGACAAGAATTATTAGCGACAAAACCATCCAACCAATCGATAAAGAGTTTCTTTTGCATCGTAGTGGTTTCATTTGTTCGTCCTCGGGATAAGTTTTACGCCTGCTCAAACGGGGCGAAGTCAGATCGCTACGGGTGTCTTCAGACGTAAGTAGAGTCAAAGGTTGTAAGCTGCTGGATTCGACGAGTGTGCAGATCGGCAGGCTCGGGAGTTCAGCCTTTTCTTAGCTAAAGCGCGCGGACGATAGTCCGGGATGTTGCAAAAGTCAATAAGTTTTTTGTGAACAACATCCCGGCGAGGACTCAACAGGTTCTGTTCGAAAGGTTAAGAAGAAAAAGCCGGCCCGATTCAGACGGGACCGGCTCGAGAAACTGCAATTGGAAAGCGACTTAAGGCTTTGTCGGCGGACGCAAAATCTTGCGCTGCTGGCGGGGAGTAAGTGTGCGGTTGTTGTTTGGTTGCGTCAGCCCGTTTTGTTGACGGCCGAGCCCTCTTGGCATTTGCTGGTTCCGCCGCATTTGCTGATTACGTGCGCGCATTTGTCGCAGCGTCATCCGCTGCTCAGGACTCAACACCTGAAGTATCCGCGCTTCCGTTAGAGATCGCAGCCGGATGGTATTTGCCTGAGCGTCCGCAACCTCCTTCGACCGTTGCGAAATCAGGGTCTCGTCAGGAGTCGGCGATTGAATCGCTTCAGCCAGGGCGCGTTGCGCCGTGCGCAGCCTGAAGTTGGCCGCCTGCCGTTCGTCTTTTAGGTCGGCGTTAATCATGCGAATCCGTCGCACCTGATCCTGACTCAGATTCAACGGCCCGAGCATTTGCTCGACCTGATTGTTGTTCGGCTGAGCAGGAGCATCGGCGGGCGGCTGTGGCTCGCCGTTTTGTGCCTGGGCGGACACAAACAAGCTCAAGAGCAGTATGAGGGCAAGACTAGCGAGCGAGGCAGCTCGCGCATTGTTTTTCATTTTCATAACCCACCGTTTCATTATGGACCCTTTTACAAACTTCTACTGGTACGGTTCCTCCGGAAGCACAAATGGTAACTCTTCGTCGCGTCCGGGAATTAATCCCAAATCCGCCGCCAGCTGTTCGCGCTCCTCCTGATTCAATCCATTCGCGCGTTTTGATTTTCCGCGATTGACGCCGGCCTGAGCGATCCGCCTTTGCTCATTCGGATTGGACGCGCTCGCGGTCGCAGTTGCCGCCTCAGCTTTCTGCCGGTTTATTTCTGCCAGCTTTTCGTCCACCTGTTTTTGTACTGCCTGATCGAACTTTTCCTGGCTGAAGGCTGGTTCGCTGTTTGTCTTCGCAACTTCAGTTGGCTTCTGCCAGAAACGTGATACGGCAAAGACCAGCAGCGCGCAAAGCAACAGGCCGGCAAATGCCGTCGCGCCACGCAACCATAAAGGCGAGACTGAAAAGAACTCGCGCAACGATGCCCAGGCGGAAAGCCTTCGCTCGTGTGGCATGAATGGAACCGGGTGCGCGAGGTTCCTGGGCGCGGGCGAGGGAACCGCAACCGGAGCGGAACCAAGGGCTTCATTCCTCCACGTGATGATTGAATCGTGCACCTGATGGAAAAGCGTGAACTCAACCCGACACGCGTCACACTGTTTCAGATGCGAAGCAAAGTCACGCGCTTCGGCGTCACTGGCTTCGCCGTACAGATAAGTGACCAGGTCTTCTGCTCGATGGCAAACTGGCCGTTCGCTAATGTTTTTCATTCCCTACCTCGCGTTCACTTAGCCAAACTTTTGCAAGCGCATCTGCAATTGCCTGAGCGCTGTGTACAACCGGCTCTTGACTGTGCTCAATGGCACGTCGAGCACGTTGGAGATCTCCTGAAAAGTCAGCTCTTCAAATTCTTTCATCACCACGACCTGCCGCAAATCCGGCGGCAGGGCACAGACCGCACGCCGCACTGCAATGCTGCTCTCCTGATGCTCAGCCAGCCGGGCTGGTGACACATCAGCCGGCAACGCAAAGACGGCGGCGTTCTTCTCAGCTTCTTCCTCGAGCGCGGTTTCGCCGCGAACCTTCGCACGCCGCTGACGCGTGATGCATTGGTTAACCGCGATGCGATGCAGCCAGGACGAAACCTTTGCTTCGCCACGGAACCCGCGCAGGTTTCTAAATGCGGCCAGAAAAGTTTCCTGGGTTGCATCGCGGGCGTCTTCTTCGCGTCCCAGCATGCCAAACGCAAGCGCGAAAATTCGCCGCTCCCAGCGCTGCACAATTTCCCCGAATGCCTCGGGGTCGCCCGACAAGGCACGCTCAACCATTTGTTCGTCGCTCGTGGCCGTTTCCATTCGGTTCGACGCTCGCGCCGGCGGCGAAGCCGTCCCAATGCCACGCATCCAACAACATGATGCGCGTCAATTCTTTAGACGCCCGCCCCGGGGCTGGGGTTGAGAAAGTATCGCACGGACGCGAAAAATTGTTCCAACAAGGCGAAAGGAAGGACGATCAACCCCTTAACAGGGTTCTGGCGAAAGTCGTATTGACGCCGTACGGATGAGGTGTATATTTAGGACAGCTCCTATCCCCCCAGCCGTCATTGGAGGTTCTTATGCGGCGAATTGTTTGCGCATCATCCTTAATAGCGCTTGTGGCAACCGTTTTGAGTCTTGCCATTTTGGCCAGTGATACTCAAAACTCGCGATTCCAACAACAGCAAAAGGACATCGATACGAGCCAGTTTCCAACTGCTGAGTACGGTGTAACACCGGGCGACGCTAAGGAACGGGCACGATGGCAGGCCAAAAGCAAGAAATACAGCAAGAAACATACTGGTCGAATTAGCGAGGCCAATGATGGGATTTATATCATCGAGGATTGGGACGTAGGGTTACCGGCTTTCCCGGTTGCTCGAAGCGCCGCAGTCATAATCGGTGAGATCACATCAGCGAAGGCTTATCTTTCCGAAGACGGCACGGGTATCTACTCCGAGTTCTCGATCCAAGTAGACGAAATTCTCAAGAACGACCTGCTTAACCCAGTTACCAGCGCAGTACCGCTTATCGCAGAGCGCGAAGGTGGGCGGGTGAGATTCACATCTGGAAAAATCGTTACTTCGCGCGTTAATCATCAAGACATGCCTCGACCTGGCAGGAGGTACGTATTCTTTCTGACGCGCACGCTTCTGAATGGAAGCGCCTTGGACGGCATGCATCTCCTAACAGCTTATGAATTGCGCGAAGGCCACGTGGTTCCGTTGGACATGGTCTCAGAAAAACACCCGATCAATCAATACAGGGGAAAAGCGGAGGAAGAGTTTCTGACGGAATTGCGCGCTGTCATTGCCAGGGGCGACCAAGCTTACTGAGTTCCACGCCAAAGACAGTGTTATGAACGCTCTCCGAAACCATTCTTTGCCTGTATATGGCTTTTTGGTTGTTGCGGTCTTTTGTGTTGTGGTAACCGTCGAACTGACGCGGGTGGCTTCCCAATCTCCCTGCGACTGCACCGTGCCCCGCTTCCCTCCGGCTGCGGCTCGATTCGCTCAAAATTCGACAGTAAGCATCTATCTTGATGCAAGCACAGGTTTCAGCCCGATGGAACAGCAAAATATCAAAGCGGGGTTTGAAGATTGGAACAATCAACCCAATAATTCTGGGGTTCGCTACAACGTATACACCACGGCGAATCCTCCGCCTGCCGGGATGACGACCGCGAGTCTGCCACCTCCCCAAACTGCAAACACAATAGTCGCTCGTTACGTCGACCATCCCGGTGCCGCCGGTCAAGCGAGCCTAGCGATGTTTAGCATCGGAAGCACGGTCTACGGCGAAGCGACCTTTTATCAGCAATTAAGATATGTGCATGAAGCGGCTGCCCCAATCCATGTTCGGGAAACGGCTAGACACGAAGGAGGGCACGGCGTCGGACTGGACAATGCTAATAATTGTACGCCGGGCAGCAGCATAATGGCGCCGAGTAGCGGGAACGAAGATTTCATTACGGACTGTGACAATAATGCTATTAATGGCGATCCTGCGTATCCGGCGCCACCCTGTGGAGAATTAAATGACTCGTGCATGATGAATGAAGATTGTTGTAGCGGTATCTGCGGTGGCGGCCAGTGTACCAGTCAGTATTGTCCGGACCAGCAATACCCATGTCAGCCTGATGAATGGTGGAGTGCAACGCAGTGCGGTTGCGTGTGTGACCCTTTTTGGTGCACGCCAATTTTGATCGACATCGCCGGAAACGGGTTTCAACTAACCAGTGCGGTCAATGGTATTACCTTCGACTTAACCGCAGATGGCTCAGTCGAGAAGGTGTCGTGGACGGCCGAGAACTCAGACGATGCCTGGCTGGCGCTGGACCGCAACGTAAATGGAATCATCGATGGTGGCGCGGAACTTTTCGGCGGACGCACGCCCCAACCGCCGTCTGATGATCCCAATGGCTTCCGTGCGCTTGCTGAGTTTGACAGGACAGAACATGGCGGGAACGGCGATGGCGTGATTGACCGGCGCGATCCAATCTTCAACAGTCTGCGGCTGTGGCAAGATAGAAATCACGATGGCGTTTCCCAGTTCCAAGAGCTTTACTCTTTACCCTTACTTGATGTGGCTGTACTTCACCTTGATTTCAAAAACTCCAAACGTACCGACGCAAGTGGAAACCAATTTCGCTATAGAGCCAAAGTTGACGACCGCAAAGGCGCTAAAGTCGGGCGTTGGGCTTGGGACGTAATCCTCGTTAAAGCTCAGTAGTCAAAGTCTCACATACCACTTGGTTCCGACATTTTGCCAAAAAACGGCATCAATTGTAATTATTTCAGCAGTTAAAGAATGGCCAAACTGTTGACACAGCGGGCTCCAAACCTCTAATCTCTTAACCAGAAGGCCGCGAGCCTTCGATATTTGCCCTGCCTTAGCCCAAGGATCCTCGTTCGCCGTCCGAGTTTGATCGGTTCGCCTCGAAATCCGCTGACTTAACTGTGCTCGAACGTTTACGCCGAATTCGCCTGCTCTATGTCGTGCTGGCAGTGTTGCTGCTGGTCGGACTGCTGCCGCTCGCCGTGGCGGGCATTATGCTGTCGCGACGCAGCGCGGACGAATTGCGCGCGGTTGAAGGTCGCTACCAGACACAACTGGTACAGGACAAAGCGCGGCAGATCGAATTGTATGGCCAGCGGTATCGCGACGTCGTAAGCGGCCTCGCCAGAGGTTTCGAGTTCGCGGGCGGAGTTCATTCGCTGACTGACGCAGGATCCGATACGCGTTTGCAGAAGACGCTTCAGGACGATCCGAATTTGATCGCGCTCGCAATTTGTCCAGTGCGAGGCGCAATCCGCCGGGCCTTTCAACCTGATGTCATCCGGCGCGAAGAAGTCGATCAACGCATCAGCGAGGTCCTGGCAAAGATGAACAGCCGTGAGGTGATCGTGGGCCGGCCGCAAATCATTCGATCCGGACAAGAGATGGGATTGACGATCGCCGCACCCGTTATGGACGGGGATGAGATCGTCGCCGCGGTCGTGGCCATCGTTTCATTTCAGGAAGTTTTCAAGACGGTCCAACCAACTTCGTCAAAGAGTGCGCGTGAATTGTTGGATGCCGGGCTGCCGGTGGTCTTTGTTGTCGATCAGAACGGCAAGGCCGTGGCCCATCCTGATGCCGCGGTAGCCTTTTCTGA
>DATENN010000495.1:0-9969 GCA_035275045.1 Pyrinomonadaceae bacterium | reverse complement strand
TACTCCATAAACTCCCTTTCTGGCAAGCACTTCTATCGACGCCGTAAAGTTTGAAGCTCAACGCCGAGGGCGTCCTTTCCAACTCAAACTGGCTGGAGCACTTCTACGGTCCGAGCCGACCGGACTGGTGTTTCATATTAGCTGGGTATGAGCTTCCTGTTTTGTTGTGGTCGAGTGGCTTGGGCGACTTTGCGCCGCAGTCCGGGACTCAATCCAAAAAAGAAGATTGCCGCGCCGGCCGCTCGTGGGAAAAATGCGGCGCGACGCAAAACGGAGGCTACTCGTAACCGTTGGCCAAAGCGCCGGTCATATGCCGTGCGATAGTTTGCCGCGATCTTTTCAGTGCTGTTGTCGCATCCGGCAATTGCTTCGGCCGCCAGTTGGCCACTCTCCATTGCCATCAACATTCCGCTGCCGGTAAACGGATCGATAAATGACGCGGCGTCGCCGATGCTTAGTAGCCCGGCAACCGGTGCCGGCGATTTTCGTCCGAAACTTTCCAAAGAAACGCTCAACCACGGCGAACTTAACCGCGCTTCGCGGAGCGTCTCTGCCGCGCGAGCATTCCTAAGCACAACCTCGCGCATCACCCGATCAGGATCGGAGGCCAGTTCGCGTACGTCGCGAGCGGCGACAATGAAACAAAGATTGCTGACGCCGTTTTCAACCTGGTTAAGGCCGCCGTACCCGCCGCGGTAAAAATAGATCTCACATGATCCGTTTGCCGGACGCGCATTCCTGAAATGCCCTTTGAAAGCCACCAGACCACGCTTTACCTTTGTTAAATTCGCGCCTGGTTCAAAACGCCGCGAGAGAGAACGATTCCGACCCGTCGCATCGATAGTCATTCCAGCGTAGTAGTCTGTTGATCTTCCATCGCGTTTAACCTTGACGCCACGAACCCGGTCATTTTCCACGATCACGTCAGCGACGTTTGCGTCTTCGATTACAGTTACCCCAACCGCTTTAGCGCGCTCGAGTAAACAAAAATCCATCTCACTGCGACTGAGACCCAGCGCTGCAGTGTTAAAGCGGAACCATTCACTAGGCACGGCAAGTTTTTTACCTCTCACCGAATAAAAAACTGTCTGATCAATTTTAGTAGCGCCGGCAGCCAACATTTCTTCCAGCACACCCAGTTCGCGAAATTGCGTCAAGCATTCAGGCGAGATGAATTCCCCACACAGTTTGGGACGCGGAAATTTTTTTTGTTCGAATAACAGCACGCGCCGGTCCTGACCGGCGAGCCGGATCGCCGCGCTGGAGCCCGCTGGTCCACCACCCGCAATCACAACATCAAAATCGTGTGTAGTCATTCGCGCGCTTGTTGATAATTTAGTGTTGTCCTTATAACAAACTCTAATCGGACATTTTCGATCTTGCCGACAAAACCAGGCGATATGGAAATCGCCGTTCGACCTTAACATCAGTCAATCCAGCGCTGCGCGCCAACCTTCGCAACTCATCCGGCGTAAAGCTGCGCAAAATTGAAAGCGCTCCATCTTCCCTAATCAAACGATTATGCAGGAACAAATGACCTATGGTCGTAAAGAAAAAATATGCGATCGGATGGCGGTGAAGATCGATCACAAAAATTCGCCGCGCGGCCACGCGGCTCAGTTCGCGCAATACTGTCACCACGTCATTGTTTTTGAAGTGATGAGTAAAGAGGGAGCAAAGCGCATAATCGAAGCTGTTATCGCTGAACGGTAAGTGAAAGGCGTCCGCACGCAGCGATGTTATTTCGGGGAACGCTTCGGATTCTTGAGTGATGGCTGACGCGGAACGCGCATTCAGCTCGACACCCACCAAACGTGCGCGCCGTTGCCACGTCCTCGCATAACCGGCAATCACTCGCAGTAGTTCACCTGAACCCGCACCAACATCAATGACGGAGAATTCGGCTAACTCCGACTGCTCTATTTCCCGCAACAACGAAAGACGAAGCGCGCGGCGATCACCTAACCAGCGATTCACCTTGCGCAATTCAACCAAACAGCCTTCGTACTCATCGCTGTCGTAATCACCCTTATCGAGGTGCTCGAGCTCTAAACTTCGCTCGCGAAATCTATCGAACATTTGCATCTATCATAGTGCGTTACCAGGTGGATAACCATCGTGGTAAATTGATTGCGATGCGTTCGCCGGCAGAAATAATTTCTGGCCCTGATGCGATTGAACGTTCAGTGACCTTTGCCGGCCGCGCGACCTCGATTAGCTGCGGCGCCATCGCGCGCGTGACACTGTGCGTGGACGAAGCCCAGGCAATTCGCCGTGCCGAATTCAAAGTTCTTGGGTGCTCGGTTTTAGTGGCGGCGCTGGCTAACCTGACAGAACAGATTAAGGATCGGACAACAGCGGAAGCGGCCGGCATTGCGGAAGACTTGAACTTGATTGAGACGCAACTTGGCGGCGTCGATAGCGATCGTGGCAGTTGCGTATTGTTAGCTTCCGAAGCCTTACTCGAAGCAGTTCGCGCTTACAGCGATTCCGCGCGTGAGCAGTGGGAAGGCGACGACCCGTTGATTTGCACTTGCTTTGGCGTTTCCGAAAGTAGAATCCAAGATGAAGTCGGTCGCAAGAAACTAAATACCATCGCTGATGTTACCAGGGAATGTAACGCCGGCGCGGGTTGCAGATCGTGCCATCCCCTGATCGCGGATATCATCGAAGAAGTGCTGAGTGCTGAGTGCTGAGTGCTGAGTACTGAGTGCTGAGTTCTGAGTGCTGAGTTCTGAGTGCTGCGTGCTGAAGTTCTAGTGTTATTTGCTCAACGCTCAGTACTCAGCACTCAGTACTCAGTACTTCTTAAACAAAATGATCTATCTCGATAACAACGCCACCACTCAAGTCGCGCCGGAAGTCCTGGCGGCGATGCAACCGTATCTCACGAATTCCTACGGAAACCCGTCATCGGCGCACGCGCTCGGCCGGCAAACTAAGCAGGCGATTGAACGTGCACGCGAGCAGGTCGCGCAACTGCTTGGCGCTGCAAACGCAAACGAGATCGTCTTCACCTCGTGCGGCTCGGAATCAGACAATTGGGCCATCGGGGGCTTCCTCGAGGCAAATCCCACGCGTCGTCACATCATCACCACGAAAGTTGAGCATGAAGCGGTTCGGAATCTTTGCGAACACCTGGAACAACTTGGCTATGAAGTAACCTGGCTCGAGGTTAATGAGTTTGGCGAACTGAACCTAGACGAGCTGCGAAGCGCCTTGCGACGCGACACGGCAATCGTTTCCGTCATGATGGCAAACAATGAAACCGGAGTATTGTTTCCCATCGGCGAGATCGGAAAAATCGTTCGTGAAAACTCGGATGCGGTTTTTCACGTCGATGGAGTGCAGGCAGTCGGTAAAATTCCAATCGACTTGAAAACAAGCGCCGTCGATTTGTTCGCGCTCTCTGGCCACAAGCTGCATGCGCCACAAGGTGTAGGCGCGCTTTATATTCGCGATGGCGTAATGCTGCCGCCTTTCATCATCGGTGGGAAACAGGAATCCGGACGCCGCGCCGGCACCTCGGCTGTTCCCAATATCGTCGGACTTGGTGCCGCTTGCGAACTCGCGCGAACAACGGACGATCACGCGCAAATCGAGGCACTGCGAAATAAACTTGAAGACGAAATCCTGCGCGGTATTCCAAATGCGCGGCTCAATGGCGTTGCTGATCGCGACCGGCGTTTGCCAAACACGACAAACATTTCGTTTGCATACGTTGAAGGCGAAAACATTCTGGTCGAACTGGATCGCGAGGGCATTTGTGTTTCGACCGGCTCGGCCTGTCATTCAACCACTCGCGAAGCCTCGCCAACACTGCGCGCTATGAATGTGCCGTACGAGATTGCGCGCGGATCAATCCGCTTTTCCCTCGGCCGCTACAATACCGCGGCCGATATCGATCAAACGCTCGCCGTACTCCCGGGGATTATCACTAAACTCGTCGAGGTGTCGCCTTATGAAGAAGAGCTAAAAGCGCTCGCCGGCCGTTAGTCTCTTTCATACTTTGGACGCTTGACCTTTGCTGGTAGAATTCACTTAAAGCTGTTGACGCATCTCGCCTGTCGATACCCCGAATGTTTGTCGGAGCACCCAATGACTGAAGCAGCCATTCCCGCAGGACCCACGGTCGCCGTTGCCAAGTCTGAACCATCGCGGAAAGCCCGAGCGGACAGCGTGAGCCTGTTGGAAACCGACGATTACGTCTGTATCGAACCAACCACGCCGCTGTTTAAGGCAATCCAGGTAATGAAAAATGACGAGGGCGGATGTGCGATAGTTTGCGCACCCGACCAATCGGTGGTGGGGATTTTTACCGAGCGTGACCTGCTGACAAAGATTGTCGGCCAGGACGTTGACGAAACCGCGCCGGTCAGTCAATGGATGTCCCCGGTGGTGGCGACCCTAACACCTGATGCAACAATTGGCGATGCGGTTGAAATCATGAATAGCCGTGGATATCGCAATATTCCGCTCATTCGCGAGGGTAAGCTGGCCGGATCAATCTCAGTTTTTGACGTCATTCGTTATCTTGCTGAAAGCTATCCGAAAGCCACAATGAACCGGCCTCCAAATCCGCATCAGGTCATGGACAGTACCGATGGTGGATAGGCGGAACGGCAATCGCTTAGTTTTCATCACGCACTTTTTATGGAAGGGACTAATTAATTACAAATGAGCACCGTCATTGAACCGCCCGTAGAACTAATCGAAAAAAATCTCCAGGAAGTTGAAACCGTGACCATTCGCTTTGCGGGCGACTCAGGCGACGGTATGCAACTAACGGGAACGCAGTTCACGAATACCTCGGCCGTGGTTGGTAATGACATTTCCACCCTGCCCGATTTTCCGGCTGAAATTCGCGCCCCCGCGGGCAGCCTTCCCGGTGTTAGCGGTTTTCAATTGAACTTTTCAAGCCAGGACATTAAGACGCCTGGCGATCAGCCAAACGTGTTGGTGGCGATGAATCCCGCCGCTCTGAAAGTCAATCTGCCGGACCTTGAAGATGGCGGCACGTTGATCATAAACACTGACGGATTTACGCCTGAAAATTTGAAGTACGCAAACTACGCTTCGAATCCGTTGGAAGACGGCTCGCTCGCCGGATATCGCGTTCACAAACTACCGGTGACGACCCTGAACATGAACGCGTTGAAAGGCAACGTCACTCTTTCACGTAAAGAAATTGATCGCTGCAAAAACTTTTTCGCTCTTGGCGTGCTGTACTGGCTGTATGACCGGCCGCTTGAGAACACTCTGCACTGGATTACGAGCAAGTTTGGTAAGAACCCGGAACTGGCCAAGGCAAACGAAATTTCGTTACGGACTGGTTACAACTTCGCCGACACGACCGAAGTTTTTACGACTCATTACACGATCAAAAAAGCGAAGATCGCTCCGGGAAAATACCGCAAGATCACCGGCAATGAAGCCACTGCGATTGGTTTTGTCGCCGCTTCGCAACTTGCCAATCGGCCGCTGTTTTACGGCTCGTACCCGATCACGCCGGCGTCCGACATCCTGCATGAATTGGCGCGACACAAAAGCTTTGGCGTGAAAACTTTTCAAGCTGAAGATGAGATTGCGGCGGTTTGTTCTGCGATCGGCGCTAGTTTCGCCGGCCAAATTGGTTTGACCGGAACATCCGGGCCTGGCGTTGCACTAAAGCAGGAAGCCATCGGTTTGGCGGTGATGACAGAGTTGCCACTGGTAATAGTAAATGTGCAGCGCGGTGGTCCATCGACCGGCCTGCCTACCAAAACCGAGCAAGCAGATCTTTTTCAAGCGGTGTGGGGACGAAACGGTGAGTGTCCGGCGATTGTAGTCGCGCCTGCAACTCCTGCCGACTGTTTTCACATGGCAATTGAGTCAGTCCGGCTGGCGTTTAAGTACATGACACCGGTTTTCTATTTGTCCGACGGCTATCTCGCCAACGGTGCGGAGCCGTGGGCCATTCCCGAAATCAACGATCTGCCAAAGATCGAAGTAAAGTTTGCGACCGATCCGGCGACCTTTATGCCGTACGCTCGCGATCCCGAAACGCTGGCGCGGCCGTATGCAATTCCCGGCACGCCTGGTCTCGAACATCGCATCGGCGGCATTGAGAAGCAACACATTACCGGTAACGTCAATTACGATCCCGAAAATCACCACTTGATGGTGAAGCTGCGGCAGGAAAAAATCGACCGCGCGGCCAACGATGTTCCACTGGTGGAAGTTTTTGGCGAGCAAACAGGAAAGGTGCTGGTGCTCGGCTGGGGTTCTACCTATGGCTCGATCAGTTCCGCTGTTGAAAAGCTTCAAAGCGAAGGAAAGGCTGTTTCCGCCGCGCACCTGCGTTATCTGAATCCTTTCCCCAAGAACCTCGGCGAAATCATCGCGGGATTCGAAACCGTGATCGTTCCCGAGATGAATCTGGGCCAACTTTGCACCATGATTCGCGCGAAGTATTTAGTGGATGCTGTTGCTTTTTCAAAAGTTAAAGGCAGGCCTTTCCAAATTCGCGAAATCGTCCGCAAGGTTGAAGAATATTTATGAGTGACCAATTTAGTTTTTGCGATTAGACGGCGCCCGTCACCCAAGATATGAGCACCCAAGTACAACTCATTACCGCTGATGAGCTTCTGGCGTTACCTAGAGGCGAGTTTCGTTACGAACTCGTGAATGGAGAACTTAAGAAGATGTCCCCAGCGGGCCATGACCACGGGCGCATAGCGATGCGTCTGGCATTTGCCATCGCGCAGTTCGTTACCAAAAACACCTTGGGAGTAGTCTATGCTGCTGAAACCGGTTTCAGGTTAAGAACAAATCCCGACACCGTGCGCGCTCCCGATGTGGCTTTCGTGCGGCAGCGGCGAGTGGATAACGCCGAGGGAAGCGGGGGTTATTTTCCCGGGGCGCCCGATCTGGCGGTGGAAGTGCTAAGTCCGGATGACAGGACTTCCGAAGTCGAACAAAAGGTAGCTGAATGGTTAGCTGCAGGTTCGATTCAAGTTTGGGTGGTTAGTCCAAAACTTGAAACCGTTACCGTTTATCGCTCTCTTCATGAAATCGTTACGGTAACCGGAAGCGATAGGCTTAATGGCGGTGATCTGTTAGGCGGTTTTGAGATGGATGTTGCTGATATTTTCAAACGTTGAGCTTGCGAATTCATTTAATAAAGTTGGAGCAATCATGAGCACAAATCCCAATGGTCATAGTGGAAACGGAAACAAACCGCATGTTGATGGCAGCGTGTCTGCCGACAGCGACGCCGGTTCGCCAGTGTCGGGCAAAATCGCACCGCCTCCCGGACAACTGAAGAAGGCAGACTTTGTTTCGGATCAGGAAGTTCGCTGGTGCCCGGGCTGCGGCGACTACGCAATTCTCAACAACGTGCAAAAAGTCATGCCTGAGCTCGGCGTTCCGCGCGAGAAAGTTGTGTTTGTTTCCGGTATCGGGTGTTCGTCGCGTTTTCCTTATTACATGAATACCTATGGGTTTCACTCGATCCACGGGCGCGCGCCCGCGATTGCGACCGGCCTCAAATGCGCGAATCCGGACCTGAGTGTTTGGGTAATCACCGGTGACGGCGATGCGTTATCGATCGGCGGCAACCACTTTATGCATGCCATTCGCCGCAACCTCGACATCAATTACATTTTGTTCAATAACCGAATTTACGGTCTGACGAAGGGCCAGTACAGCCCAACTTCCGAATTCGGTAAAAAGACAAAGTCAACGCCGGTGGGCACGATTGACTATCCGGTCAACCCTTTGTCACTTGCGATCGCCAGCGAATCGACATTCGTCGCACGCTCGATCGACATCGACGTTAAGCATCTCGGTGGTGTCGTCGAAGCCGCGGCAAAACATAAAGGCATCTCGTTCATCGAGGTCTATCAAAACTGCAATATCTTCAATGATGGCGCGTTCGACCAGTTCGCCGAACGCAGCGTCCGTCCGGATCGCGTGCTATATCTCGAACATGGTAAACCGATGATCTTCGGAAAAGAGCGGAATAAAGGAATTCGCATGAATGGCGCTCATCCCGAGGTAGTGACAATCGGGAAGAACGGCATCACGGAAAACGATTTGCTGGTTCACGATATTTATTTGAAAGATCCGTCGGTCGCTTTCATGCTGGCGCGCATGGAACAACCGGATTTTCCGCAGCCGGTCGGAATCTTTCGCGCGGTTGAGCGTGCGACTTACGAGGAATTAATGGCTGAACAGATCGATGCAGCCATCGCCAGGGTCGGCCCGGGCAATCTGGAAAAACTAATCAACAGCGGCGACACCTGGACGGTGCAGTAGCTTATTACTATGTCCTTGGTACTTCGTGCTTTGTTCTTAGTACTTCGTGATTTGCAACGTACGCCGTATTTCTAAGTCCGAGGCTCTAATACAGAATTCACCAATCTATGAATTGTCCTTCTTGTGGCCACGAAAATATTGACGGCACCGATCGCTGCGAAAATTGTCTCGCGCCGTTTCGCGATTTGGATGTGCCGCGCGCCGACTCTGCCGAAGGTCTCGCGCGATCAGTGATGGAGGACGATCTCGCGCGTCTCGAATCTGAAGCGCTGGTCGCGGTATCTCCGGACACTCCCGCGCTCGAAGTTGCGCGTCGCATGAAGCAAGCCAACACCGGTTGCGCGCTGATTATCGACGCGAACTCGCTGGTTGGGATTTTTACTGAACACGACGTGCTGCTGCGTATGACTTCGGCGCCGCCAATGACGAGCGGCCAACAACTCGGTTCGTCCGGCGGGGGACTTTCGATCAATCAGTTACCGGCAACTGAAATCCCATTCGAAGAATTGAACGCTGATGAAACTCCCGCTGTTCAGAGTGACAAGCGATTGAGCGCGGACTTTGACGTCCCTGTGCGTGAGTTGATGAGTCCTAATCCGGAAACGCTTCACCAGACAGATTCTGTTGCCGAAGCTCTGAATCGAATGTCGTTGGGACGCTATCGTCACCTGCCGATAAAGAAAAGCGACGGCAGTTACGCCGTCGCTTCAATCAAATCCGTCCTTAGTTATATTGCCAAAGAGGACTGGTAAGAATTTAGTTGCCGATGGCCACGGACTGCGATCCTTTCCCTAACTCGTACTTCCAAACCAGCACCTGCAAGATCGCGGTGAAGCTTACATAGTCGTTGAACGCGTGCTGATTGCACCGGGAAATCGAGGCTCGTCTGGCCCGGCGCAACAGTGGAATATCTTCAGCTTTCAAAGTGGCCACTGCATCCACTTCTCCGTCGGGCGCCTTCATAACCATTTCGCGAAACGCGCTGTAATCGCCATTGACGATGCCTTCGAACGCACGGAGATTTTCCGCTCTGGTGAGTTTTGGTTGCGCGCGAGGCTTCAACATGTTCCGACCGTCAATCATGTCCTGAATACTTCGCGATCCCATCGCAGAAAGTCCGGCAGTATTTATATGTTTCAAAGCTTCGTAGGAAGCCGGCGTCACCTGGCTGGCAAGAATAGCGATCGCCTCTTCGCGGTGCGGATGATGCATGTCATTTGCAATTCGCACCAGTGTGGGCGTTGCGAGCTCTTCCCGCATGCTGCCGAAAATAAACACGCCGCCCAGGAATGGACCAACCGGATAACCGCCATGCATAGACAACTCATATTTGGCATGCGGATATGAAAGCCATTTCGCTCCCGCTTCGGAGGTATCGAAACCTTCCACGCCACGCAGCGCCATCGTGTGCACCCAATATTCCAAATCAGAGCCATCGAGATTAGCGCTGATGAACTTTTGCACTTGCAATGCTTTCGAAGCCGGCGACGGGTCGAGATTAACCAACAGCATGCTGCCATCAATCGCAAAGAAAGAACCGGAAGTGTGTGCTTTCAATTCTTTGCGCAGGCACGGCAACAGTATCGGTTGCGACGCGCGTACTTCATTCCAGAAGCCATCGAGTTGAGCTGAAGTTTGATGCCTTTGCTCCTCGTTGAAATTCGCCGGATT
>DATENN010000494.1:0-10488 GCA_035275045.1 Pyrinomonadaceae bacterium | reverse complement strand
ACCAATGACGTCGAGTTCGCACTGATGCTTGGCGTTTCGTTTTGATTGCTATTGTTCTTTGGTCCAATTCGAGTTCGGACTACGTTATCGAAACGACGGTTAATGAACTCATTAAAATCCGGTGGCCCGGCAGCGGTCTTGATAGGTCGCGGTACCGCGCGCTCGGCCGAAGACAACGCGCTGGCCTTATCAGTTTCTCTACCGGCGATTGGTGGCGCTTCCGTTAAAGCTGGAACATCGTCGGCTACTTTCGTAAAGGTCGCTTTCGGCACGGGGCTGCCGCGCATGGCGAGGTTAAGTATCTGCTGCGCGCGGTTCGCGTAATCCTGCGCCTCGTTGGCGTACTCCTGAGCTTTGATAGCGGACGCAGCTTCAGCTGAATTTGCGCCACTGTCGACTGCTTGCTTGGCTTTGCTTGCCGCATCCTGCGCGCGATCAGCTGCTTCCTGCGCACGTTTCGCTGCGGCCTGTATTTGGCCAATTGCGTCGGTACCAATTACGCCGGAGTCCGCCGCGAGGCGCGCATTCGTTTCATTCAGTTGCGCTGCAGCGGCCTGCGTGCGGGCCATTTCTTCATTAAGTTTTACAGCGGAATCCTGCGCCTGGGCGAGTGAACAAAAAACAAACGTGAAGATTAATAACGAAAGTGACTGCTTAACCATGGTCCGCATACTGAACCTCGCTACTGAGTCTTGACAGTGAAGAACTCGCGAAAGACATCACTGTGATCCGTGCTTTCATAGTCGATGTCCTCCATCACTTCGAGCACGCGATGATTCGCATCATGACGTTCAACTAGTAAGGTGTAGTTTGTGGCAGCCGTAAAAGACAGCAAAAACACATACTCATCCCGGGTTGCATCGGCTTCCCCGGGATTCGCAGGCCAAACCCGCTCGTAGTTCATCGCTGGTGGTCCAAATGTCTGCTCGGACCAAAGTGTTTTGTGTTGACACGAGAGACTAAAACTTGGTCGCGCGCCTTTTACGGTTATGAAATAGTGAAGATGTTCGTTGCTGCTAAGATTGACCGGCACCAAAGTCTTGAACACGCGCTTCGTCCTAATGCCGGCATTTCCAAAACTCCCCATTGCAGTTTCCGCCTTTCTTTGAAGCGTAAACTTGTTGGCCAAAAGCATGCCGACCAGTACGCCGACAGTTGTCAGCGCGACTCCACCGGCCACGAACTTTTGCCGAATGTTCATTCCATCGTTGCTGCGCGCGCCGCAGTGTGGTCAAGCCGCGCACGCGGTACCCCAAAATGCCAGGATCTGAAGTACGACTGGATTTCTATTGTCTTAATTCTATTGACGCGTGAGACAACAGATCGAAAGTTTAAGCATTAAGTTGTTGAGGACCTCCGTGAGTAAGCCGGCTCTTTGCCGGCCCGTGTAAAATCAACTAAAAAGAACGGTTCGTCGGTTAGAAGGTTCGAAGAAGATGCCCGCGTTATACGCCGATGCCAGAACACTGTCAACAAATTCGACGGAAACGCTGTGTCTTAAATCGACTTTTTCTACAAGGCCAACTGGTATGAGTAAAAAGGCCGATCCGTTTCATATCGGACGCTTGACCGGCGCGTTGAGTAGCCCGATGATGACACGAATCCCTTTTTAGGACAGGAAAATCAGGCGATGAAAAAGTATCGTTTTGTCCAGGTAGATGTTTTTACTCGCGAGCCATTCACCGGCAATCCGCTGGCGGTGTTTCCGGAAGCTGAAGGTATTACCGACGACCAGATGATGAAGATCGCGCGCGAGATGAATCTTTCGGAGACTGTCTTTGTGCTGAAAGGCGAACAGCAAAGCGTGAAGGTGGAAGAGCAAGGTGCCAAGCGCGAAGAGCAATCGCCCTTGCGTCGTCTGCGAATATTCACTCCGGTTCGCGAGATCCCTTTCGCCGGCCATCCCATCGCCGGAACGTGGAACGCATTGGCGCGCGAAGGCGTCGTGCCCCTTCCAGAAGGCGGAAATGGCTGGACTCGCATTCATCACGAGGTGGGTATCGGCGTGCTTCCCGTCGACATCGAGTTCAAAGACGGGCAGCCCGATCAAGTGGTAATGACACAGGGCAAGTTTCAGATACTGGGTGAAGTTGATGACAATCGCGAGCAGGCTGAGTTCGCCCGGGCCCTGGGGCTTGATCGCGACGATCTTGATGAGAGTTTACCGATTCAGATTATTTCAACTGGTTTGACATCTCTGGTTGTGCCGATTCGCGCGCTCGCTGACTTGAAGAATTGCCGTGTGAACAGCAGTTTGTTGGGCGAACTCTATACCAGTCATGGCGCAACCGGGTGCCATCCCTTTTCTCGAGAGACGATGGAAATTGGCCAGTCGCGAGCGCACGCGCGATTTTTTGCCCCAGCGGACAATATCGCCGAGGATCCGGCCACGGGCAGCGCCTCAGGCGCGCTGGGCGCTTACCTGGTCCATCACGGCGCCACCGGCATCGAACCAACAGATGGGCGTCATAAATTTGTGATCGAACAAGGCGATTTCATGCATCGCCCCAGTCGCATCAACCTGGATGTCGGCGGCACCGCAGGCGCGGTCGAAGACGTGCGCGTCGGTGGTCCATCTGTTGTTGTTGCTGAAGGCGAAGTGTTTGTCTGATCTGGAATCAGGCATCTGGCGTCTTGGATCCTGAATCTTGGCTAACTTTGACCTTTGATCTAATCATCATCGGCGCTGGTCCAGCGGGATTGTCGGCGGCGTACGCTGCACGGCAGGAAGAACTGCGTTACCTCGTCATCGAAAAAGGCACCATCGCGGATACGATCCGCCTTTACCCGGTCGGCCGTACCTTGTTTTCCACGCCGAATGAACTTGAGATGCATCCCGGCACGCTGAAACCTGTGCGCGACAAACCCACGCGTGAAGAATTGCTGTCCCATTACATTCATTTCGTTCTCGATAACGATCTCAAAATCAATACCGGTGAAAAGGTCGAGGACGTCACGCAACTCGAGCCGGATCGATTCCGCGTTCGTACCGACAAAAGTGAGTACGAGACCGCACGCGTTTTGTTTGCCTTCGGCGCAATGGCGTATCCGCGGCAGTTAAATATTCCGGGCGAGGAGTTAGCGAAAGTCCACCACTTATTTGTCGAGCCTTACGCGTACATCCGCAAAGATGCGCTCGTCGTCGGCGGCGGCAACAGCGCTGCCGAAGCGGCATTGTTTCTTTCAGAAGAAGGCGCGCGAACTACGCTCGCCATTTGGCGTGAGGATTGGGAAAACCGCGATCCCAAAGCCGGCGCTATGAAGCATTGGGTGCGCTCGCCGCTTGAAAAGGAAGTTGAAGCGGGACGTCTGCACGTCGTGCTTTACAAAGAAGTGCTGCGGATTACAGATACGGACGTCACCCTCACAACTGAGGGCGGCGAGACAATTACGATTGCAAACGACGTGGTTTTCGTATTGATAGGCAGCGATGCTGATCTTACCTTGCTGAAAAACCTAGGAGTAAAGACGGAATCCGGCCGTTTGACGGAGATGCCGGTTTACGATCCTGAGACATTCGAAACCAACGTGCACGGCGTGTACGTCGCGGGGCATTTCACGCACGCGCGACACATCAAGGCCGCGATCGACGTTCCGCGGCGTATTGTGCCGCTGATTGCTCAAAGTCTGCGCGCGGCAGCGACAAAATAGTCGCGGCGATTTAGTTTCTGTTACTAACGAGCGGGGTAATCGATCTGGTGGTCGATCGTCGTGGAGTCCTGGTCATCGGCGCCGGAGCGGCGGGCATAGCGGCGGCGCGCGAACTTGCGGCGGCGAAGGTTCCGGTAACCGTGCTCGAGGCGCAGGATCGAATTGGTGGCCGCGTGCGCACCGTTCGCGACAATTTCCTTAACTTGCCGATCGAGTTGGGCGCTGAGTTCATTCACGGCAAACATCCCTTGCTATTTTCCATCCTCGAGTCTTTAGCAATCCCTTTCATCAACGTCAGCGGCCGGCACTGGTATGTTGAAGACGGAGTGTTGAGTCACTCCAACGATTTTTGGAATAAGCTGACGGCGTTGTTTGATTTGATGAGCGCAAACACGCCTGACCAAAGCTTTTCCAGTTTCCTAAACTCTCTTCCCGACGATCCGGAAACAACAAGAGCAAAGGCAATTGCCACTCGTTACGTCCAGGGTTTCCATGCAGCGGACATCAACCTAATTGGCGTTCATGGTCTCATTAAGGCCAATGAAAAAGAGGACGAGATCCACGGCGAACATTCGTTTCGCCCATTACAGGGCTACGAGAGCTTGCTGCAAAGGTTGGCGGATGACGCAAAGCAACGAGGGGCGATTTTTCAGCTCAACTCCGCGGTGACGAAGATTTCGTGGAAAGCCAACGACGTTGAAGTAACGGCGAGTGGACCAGAACATGAACGGATCGCTAACGCCCGCTGTGCGCTGATAACTCTGCCGCTCGGCGTGATGCAACAGCGGACTGGACTCAGTTTTTCGCCGGCCCTACCGAAAGAAAAGCTGGAAGCGATTAACAACATTCCAATGGGAGATGTGATCAGGGTCGTGCTGGTTTTTCGCGAGCGGTTTTGGGAAGCGCTGGATTTACCGGCAACTGCCGCAAAAGAAGATCTTTCGCAACTTGGATTCGTACATGCGCCGGACGCGGCGATTCCTACCTGGTGGACGCAATCGCCACTACACGCGCCGGTGCTGGTGGGCTGGGCTGGTGGACCACGTTCGTCGAGTTTTGTAGGAATGCCCGAAAAGAAATTGATTTCCCTCGCGCTTGGATCGTTGCAGCAAATCTTTGGAGTATCAGAAACCATTTTGCGCAAGCAACTCAGAGAGTTTTACACCCACGATTGGACCAGTGATCGTTTTTCAAGAGGAGCATATGCGTATCTTCCGGTCGACGGATTGGCAATGCAGCAGGAACTAGCCGGTCCGCTTCAGAACACGTTGTTCTTCGCCGGTGAAGCAACCAGCATCGGACACATCGGCACTGTGCATGGAGCCCTGGAGAGCGGTGAGCGCGCTGCCGGGGAAATCCTGAGTACGCTGTAAGATTGCTGCCGTAGTTTACTGCTTGCTTTTCGGATTCACGATGACGCCTGAATCAACGGTCTCGCCTGTTCTCGATACTGTCTGGAAATAGAGCTTGTCGCCGACGGCTTCCCAAAGCATGAAGTGCATATCGCGATCGTATGCTTTGTCGGTCAGCGGCGACGTCCTCTTCACATCTCCGCTTCTGAGCTGCCCGCCGGCACCCGACACGAAATAATAAATTCCCTTCTGCGGCTTGATGCGTTCGTAAACGTGATCGTGGCCAGTCAACACTACATTCACGCCGTATTTGAGAAAGATCGGCTCGAGCACTTCGCGTAGCTGTTTATCTGAGCCGTGTTTCGACGCCGATGAATAAGGAGGGTGATGACAAAAAGCAATTTTCCATTGTGACGTGTCTTCGGCCAGCTCCGATTCCAGCCATTGCACCTGCTTCTTATCCATGTAGTTGCTGTTCAAGGCGTAGAACGCAACGTTACCTTTGGTGAAGCGGTAATACTCTTTGCCGTTCATGTTGAAGTATTCATAGTTCACCTGAATCGGCAGGTCGTGATTGCCGAGCGCCGCGTAAAATTTGACCTTTTCATCGAGCAGTTGTTTGTAAACGTCGGAAAATTTTGTTTGAAAATCCTTCGCCGACTCACTGCCGTAGAGGTTGTCGCCCATCATCAAAACAAAATCGAAGGGAAAGATAGCGCGGTACCGGGCCATCATGTCGGCAACCTCACGCTGCTTTTCAGTACCCGATCCCGTATCACCCATGACTGCAAACCGAGTTGAGCCTTCTTTCACCGGAAGCGCGAGGCTTAGCGCCGGCGCAGCGGAAGTAGCAGCGACGTTTGTCCCCTTCGCTGTCTGCGCATTGCCCGCTTGATTGAAAGTTGCGACGAGCAGGATGACTGACAGGAAGACTTGCAGTGAGACTCTCTTCAACATAATGCCCCCAGTGTTAAGGCAGCGCGTCGTGCATATAATCGATGATCAGATTGTTATCGCGATCGACGAGCAATAAGTGCCTGCCTACAAATCGATAGCGAAGCTCTTTTGGAATTTCAGGAAGCTTGGCCAGCAGCGTCGCCGGCATTTCGGTGAACTCTTTCTTCTCGGGGTATGGATAATTCACGCGCAGCGGCACGCCCGCCGTCTCCTCATCGAACACAATGTCACGCAACTCCGCACGATCCTTACCCTGAAACTCAGTCCGCAAAGTTTTGCGGATGTAAGTCGCAATGCCTGCGCGAAACAGATCGCCATCCTTCGCATTCGCGCGCGCCGCTCGCATGCCGTCGTCGAAAGCCTTGCGATAGGTTTCGAGTTGTTCCGGCGTGCTGTCCTTCGAGAGTTTCGGCAGCCTGGCTTTGACTCGGTTGCGAACGCGCACGTAGTCGTTAAGCCGGGCTGCAAATCCTTTTATGCTTATCTTTTCTTGCGCGGTCACGGGCGGCGGTTGCAAAGACGCCGGCGTCTGCTGTTCGCTGAGTGCGTTGACATAGAACGCGAACAATAACGCACTCGCCGTAACGGCGCGCCGCCCAACGAAGCGTGCAATTTTCCTCGTCCGTGAATGCATTCAGCCGGCTGGTTTTGCAATGAGGGTGCCAACTGGAAAGTCATTTACGCCCGCAGAATTCCTGCAAATTTGCCAACATCCGCCGATTTCGGCGCATGCTTGTCGAACAGCGTGGACGCTTCTCATCGAACAGTTCACAGATAGCCAAGCACACAAAAAAGGCGCCGGCGAATCGGTATCGTGTAAAGCAATCGACCGCATAGTGCAGGTTAGCCCAAACGATTGCCGTGAACGCAATGCACTCTCTTGCAATCTCGGTCTAATCGAGTGACGTTTGTATGTCGTCGGCTCTGCAACCGGAGGAACCAGTGAATTAGGCTGCGCGCCGCATTTTGGCCCATTCGAGGGCATGCTGATTGCCACTTTTCAAATGAAAATTCACTGGCAGACACTTGGTGACGCCTGAGGAGGAGATTTATGAGTTCGATAAAGGTTTGGCCGCACCTGACCGTGGTCGCAATTATCTGTGCGTTGGTGGCGGGGTTGGGCGTCGCCTTTTGGATGAAGCATGAACAGACTGCTTCTGCCGAAACACTTCCCTACGCAGCTCGCATCCAGCGTGTCGATGGGCAAGTGGCGCTTAATAACGCGCTTTATGACCAGGGCGATACCACGCAATGGGTGGCCGCAGCGCCGAACACTCCGTTTAGCGTCGGTGACCGCATTTACACGCGCGACAATTCCCGCGCTTCACTTGCGTTCAGCGGGCGAAACTTTGCGCGTCTCGATCCGAACAGTTCTTTGGATGTGATCTCGCTTGCCGACCGGCGCACTCAACTCGCTTTGCGTGATGGCTCCGCGATTTTTGATGTCGGATACCTAGCGCCGAACGAGTTATTCGAAGTCGGCACTCCGTACGGCGCCGTCGATTTCGATCAGCCCGGCCTTTACAACGTCGGACTCAGCAATGGCAACACGATCGTTTCAGTTTTAAGCGGCGTGGCCCAGATCGTGGGTCTGGGTGGCACCGGACATATCAGCAAAGGCGAGATACTTACGCTCGCCGGCACGACCGCCGCGCAAGTATTGTTGTCGCGCCTTAACAATGACGACGCCGCGTACCTGGTGAACGACTATTACGGATATCAGTATCCAAACACCTACGACGGTCGCTACAACAGTTACGATGCGTATCTCGCTGATCCTTACTATTACGATCCATACAATCGCTACAACAGCTATCAATACGTTTCGAGCACGATTCCGGGCTTTTACGATCTCGATCAATATGGAGCGTGGCAGAACGTTGATGGTTACGGATACGCTTGGAGCCCGCGCGTAGACAACGGCTGGGCGCCGTATCAACAAGGTTACTGGATCAACGATTATCCCTATGGCATGACTTGGGTCTCGACCGAGCCCTGGGGTTATGCGCCTTATCATTATGGACGTTGGGCCAACTTGAACAACCAGTGGTACTGGATTCCCGATTCCTTCAACACGACGCCGTTGTATTCGCCGGCGCTGGTCGCCTTCGTCCCACTTAACGATGCGAACGACATTGGTTGGGTTCCGCTGGGTCCAGGCGATCCATATGCGCCACGTTACTATGACGCGAACTGGCAACCGTATTACTTATCGCAAACGGACCTCTACGCGCCGAGACTGGTGAATTTGAATGTTCCTAATGCGGTGGCAGTGCTTCCGGTACAGGATTTTGGCCGGCAGATAGACTGGCGCAGTATCAATCATGCGAATCCGCAGTTGCTCGCACAAACGCGACCGGTTTTGGATCCTTTGATGTTGACGCCACTGCGCAACGCGGCGGTGCATTCGGCCTGGGGTCGCGGGAAAATTGATCTGCCGCCAGGAATCGCCAAGAAACTCTATGACACGACAGTAATTACCTCCGCAGCGCCTGTCGCGCCTCCCTTCCGCAGGGATTTGGCAAAGGCGATGCGTGTCGAGCCGGCGCCTGATAGGGCGCGCGGTGCGAACCTTCAGGTTAGAGACGAGCGCGGGAACAACGATCGCGCGCCTGGGCAATTAGCCGATGAAGGACGCAAACAAAAGATCGATCAGTTGGCGCGTGAGGCGGCTAAGGGAAATCGTGATGCTGGTCGGCAAGTACAGCAGCTAAAGCAGGAACAGCGGCAAGCGGAAGCGAGTCAACGACAGGCGGAACGCGCCGCGGCACAACAGCAGCGCCAACAGCAAGTCGAGCAACAACGAGCACAGCGTGACGCGATTCAACATGCTCAAGGTGATGCAGTCGGACATCGCGAGCGGCCCGCCACATCAAGAGGGCGACAGGATGTTCCGCGTGCTCGCGAAAACCAGGGACGCGTCATGCCGGCGCCGCAGCCCGCTCCAGCCGGTAGACAGCCAGTACCGTTAAGGCGCGAGCCTCAGGGTCGCGTCGATGTCCCGCGTGCGCAATCTCAGCCACGGGTGTACCAACCGCAACAGCGTGCGGTGCAACCGCAACCACGTGCTGCCCAACAACCACAGCGCCAGCAAACACAGCCCCAGGCGCAACGGCCCAATAAGCCGGAACGTCAGCAGGGACCACCGGCAGGCGCTGGGCAAGGACAGGGCGGAGGCGGCGGAAAAGGGCACGGCAAGAAGCCCTGACCATTTGACATCGATCATTTGACATTGATCATTTGTCATCTGCCGGCAAGGTTCAACAACGCAGTTAAGAGCGGAGAGTACAAGCCTCTCCGCTCTTTTTTTATTTCAGCAGTGTATATAACCCCTCACTACGGCGCGATGGTCCTGGGTCGCGTCATAGCCGAATGACAAATGATCAATGTCAAATGATCGATGTCAAATGCTCATTTATCAATGCTCCGTCCTTCATTCTGCCTCTCAATCATCCACTGCGGATAAAGCGTCTTGGGCGCCGTAGTCGCTGATAACGTCTCGACCTCTTCTGGGGTCAAGCTGATCTGCGTTGCCCTTAAATTATCTTCCAACTGCGTCAGCTTATTCGCACCGATTATTACCGAGGTGACTCCCGCCTGGGCCAACAACCATGCCAGCGCAACCTGCGCCACGCTAACCTTCTTTTCTTTGGCAATGCGATCGAGAGCGTCAACCGCGTCAAAACCACGCTCTTCATCGATCGGCGGAAACTGAAATCCGCTGCGACGCGCACCTTCCGGATTCGGATTGTCGCGGCGATATTTACCAGACAAGAACCCACCCGAAAGTGGCGACCACGGCAACACACCGATCTTTTCTTCGCGACAAAGCGGCAGCAGCTCGTGTTCCAAATCACGTCCGACCAAAGAATAGTAAGCCTGCAAAGAGACAAAACGCGCCCAGTTGCGCTCTTCGGAAAGCACCAGCGCCTTCATTAATTGTCGCGCGGCCCAGTTTGAGCAACCGATGTAGCGAACCTTTCCCTGTCGCACCAGATCATCAAGGGCCCGCAACGATTCCTCCACCGGCGTCAACGCGTCCCAGCCATGCACCTGATATAAATCAATGTAGTCCGTTTGCAGACGCCGCAAACTGCCTTCGATTGAACTGAAGATGTGTTGGCGAGACAAACCGACGTTGTTCGGATCGCCTGCGCCCGTCGTCGCGCCTTCGCTCATGGCGCCACGCACTTTCGTCGCAACTATTATTTTGTCGCGCGATGTGTTTCCGTCTTTGAACGCCTGGCCCAGCACCGTTTCCGATTGGCCATAGGAATAAACATCGGCGGTATCAAAGAAATTAACGCCTACATCCAGCGCCCGTGCAACCATTTCGTTCGCATTTCTCTGCCCGACGACGGCAATGTTGAAGAAGTTCTCGCCGAACGTCATGGTGCCGAGACAAAGTTCGGAGACTTTCAAACCAGTACTGTCAAGTGTGTTGTATTTCATGTGCTCATGTTACCGGCGTCAGCGTTAAAGCGTAAGCGCCGCTCTGTGTAATGCAGAACCGCTCGCGGTAGCGAGC
>DATENN010000493.1:0-2375 GCA_035275045.1 Pyrinomonadaceae bacterium | reverse complement strand
ACAATATTGAGTCAGCCGAACAGGCAACTAGCTAATGCTTAATCGACTGAGCAGAAACAAATGACGGCGGGACATACTTGTTTGCAAATCTGAATTGGCTAAGGCGTAGTGAAGAGGGACAGGCTGTGTCCTAAGAAATGTCAGCGGAATCCGACTAATGCTTGCTATCGAACGTTTGTTTACTGTTGACGGCGGTCGACCGCGGTGTATTCAACGACAATCGCGAACGCATGCGATCGCGCCACTGGCTCTGACGGCGATCGACTTCTTCGATTTGAGCTAGCGCCGAACTTAATGTCTCACCTCCAAGTTGCCGCATCTTCAGATACAGGAGCGCCGAGACGATTGAAACCAACGGCACCACGACGATGTTGATAAGACTGGCGAGTTGTTTATAAATCTCCTGCATGTGCATGCCGGCTTTTGGCCCAGCCGGCGCCGCGCTGACACGGATACGCCCAATCAACATACTGACCGTGATCGGAATCAGGAATTGAAGGAACCAAACGATGATCATCGTGCGCCAGGATCTCGACGCCAGCTCGCGCGACCGCCGGCGTGCTGCTTTCTTTTCCAATCCTTCGACTAATACGACTGGCGCGTACAACGCATAGCGCAACTGCAGGACGATGCCGGGGATTACTAACAGGATCGTTCCCAGAATAATTCTGAAGGTGACGCCGAGACTCGTTTTTAAGAATGGTTTCCAGCGTTTTTTCAAGACTGAAAAAGCGGTGCGCAACTCAACCGGCCGCAATGGGGCCGCCTGTAATTGCGTGACGATTACCGCCGTCATTCCGGCGATAGCCGATGCTGCGACAAAGTAGGCGGCGACATGAAACAACGCGACCAGCGCAAGCCCGCACAATATCAAAATCTTCGGCACCGACAATCCCGGCGGCTGCCTTTCAGAAGCCAGTTGCAAAATCACGAGCAGCAGAGTGGTAACGATTACCGGACTATGGGCCAACAATGACATCTTCAGGAACTTTGGAAAGTATTCGCTATAGAGAGCAAACGCGCGGCGATAAAGTGCGCTGATCCCATCGGCTTGCGCGCGTAAAGATGACGCGAAGGCGGCAGCAGTTTGCGGCCGCTCCGCCGGATCCTTTGCCAGCGCAGTCATCACAGTGTATGCAACTCGTTTTGGGATTTTTTTTGCGCGTTCGCGCAAGGACGGCGGATCGAATTCGCGATGCCCGCGCAGCACGCTTTCAGTATCGCCCGCGAATGGTGGATCGCCGGCGAGCATCTGATAAGCAATCACACCAAGGCTGTAGATATCGGACCGGGCATCGAGCGACTTTCCCTGACATTGTTCAGGCGACATATAAGTCGGGGTACCCATGATCGCGCCTACGCTCGTAAGTTGCGTCGCGTGGGTCGCATTGCCGCGAGCAGTAGTCGGTTGCGCGCTTCTGGTGTGGCGGCCGGCCGCGTCAAACATTTGCGTCTTCGCTTCGTCACCATCTTCCCCGTCGTCCGACGGCATGGACGTTGTAGCCGTCGGTTGTCGCGCCGGCGCAGCAGCGGACGCAAATAGATGCGTATCATCGCTTCGCTGCGTCGAGGTTATTGCCGGACTCGTTGAATGAATCTGTGTTTTCGCTTCGTCGCCATCACTCATCAAGAGCGTTGAACTTTCGGACGACTCGCTGGTTAAACGGAAATTCGTTCCGGATGGTGTCGTTGTGGTGTCGATCTCAGCTAGTTTTGCAATGCCAAAATCGAGCACCTTGACGCGGTAGCCACCTAAACGATTTGGTTCAAGCCAGATGTTTTCCGGCTTCAAATCGCGATGAATAATTCCCTGCTGATGCGCTTCGTGCACTGCCGAGCTAACCTGCTCCAGAATGTCGACCACCCAATCAAGCGGCAGGCGGTGCTCTTCTTTCAAAACATCGCCGAGCGTGCAGCCATCCAGGTACTCCATCACGAGATACGCCACGTTCTCGGCTTGCACGCGCGCAAATCCAAAGTCAGTCACATCAACGACGTTCGGGTGACGCAGCCGGCCGGCGGCACGCGCCTCGCGCTTGAAGCGCTGCACGAATTCTTCGTTGCGCATAAATTGCGGCGTGATCAATTTCAGCGCAACGTAACGTTCGGTGCCTAGATGGACGGCGAGATATACGGCGCCCATACCGCCCTCGCCCAGCAGGCGTTCCAGGCGATATTTGTCGTCGAGTACCTGGCCGAGATAATTCTGGAGTGCCATTGGAAATGAATGCTAAACCCGCCAGTCGGAACAGTAAACCTTGAACTTTGAACTTTCGGCTTTTGGCTTTTGGCTTTTCGCTTTTGGCTTTTGGCTTTTCGCTTTTCGCTTTTGGCTTTTCGCTTTTCGCTTTTGGCTTTTGGCTTTTCGCTTTTCG
>DATENN010000492.1:0-10008 GCA_035275045.1 Pyrinomonadaceae bacterium | reverse complement strand
AATGCAGTACTACGGCTATCTCAGACGCAACCCCACTGATGCTCCTGACTCTAACGACGATGGTTATCAGTTCTGGCTAACCAAACTCAACTCCTTTGGCGGTAACTTTGTTCAAGCCGACATGGTCAAGTCTTTCCTGGTCTCCGGCGAATATCGACACCGCTTCGGTCTTAACTAATGAATTGCCTTCCGCCGCATGATCTGTTGAATCGACAGATCATGCGGCCATAAATTCGTGTGGCGTCAATGACCTCCACACACATCCATCATTTGTCTAGAAATAGTGAAATCTTTGCTAACTAGGAGAGAACATGAGGACAAGAACCGGACTTGCGCTGCTGTTATCCTGTGCCTTGTTTTTACCGCTCATAATTGTGCCGAGGAGCCACGCCGAAAGTAACGATGCGCCTAAACCCATATTCGCGCCTAAGGCATTTAAAGCGGTTGCACCTGTTGCTCGTGTTCAGGATCCTTCAGGACCAATCAGTCCGGACGTTCTCAGAGTTTTAGGTATAACACCACCCGAGAATTCAGACCCGAAAGCTGCAACAAAAGCAGCGGCGGAAAAGTTAAGTGGCAACGCCCTTGTCGACGTAACGATGGCTCCGGAATCAGCGCCCGGCAGCGCCTCGCATACATTTCGCGCCCCGGTCAAAAAGTATCAAGAAGCCTCCGCGCGACAGCCAGGTATTTCGCCGGACGCGACTGATTCAGGTTTGCCGGAGACACTCTCACCTCAAGGAGCTTTTTCGGCCGCTTTGTTTACTGCTGTGGGCGGCGTGAATACGCAGGCAGCCCAACTTCATTTGCTCGCCGATTGGGACGGCCGCGAAGACATGACTGCGGATCGCTCGGCAGAAGTTCTCAAGATCGCGCCGCCATCTCCGACGCCGTCGCCAACACCGCCCGATTTTGCATTTAGTCGAACCGCCGTTTCCGAACACACACGCGGTAACGGCCATCCTTTTTTTGATGTCTATTACGCCGGTGATGCGCTTGGCAATCTATACATTCCAGTCGATCTCAGCTCCACTCCGTTGGCAGACGTCATTTTTCAAGTGAACTTCTCGCAGCTGGTAAACACCAATGCGAGTAATGGGTTTACCCTGCTAAATCCCACTGGCGGTGATTGTGCGAGTGCGCAAATGGTAGTCACCGGCATGGCGGTTAATCCAGTGGCAGATTTAGGGGATTTCGACTCTAGTCTTTGCGGAACGACCGGAGAACTGACTTACATTTCGGTGCTCGATATTGGATCAAGCTGCTCAAGCAACTCGTCCGGAGAACCCATTCGCACGCGCATATTCGCCTTGGGCATGAGTGAAGGCTCTGATGCGGGCGGGGGCTTCATCACTTTCACCAGCTTCCGTCAACTCGCGCGGTCTTCTCTTTCCGACGTTGCCGGGCTCGCAGTCGATGACGATGGCAGTCTTTATTTTCCTTTGGTCGATCTCGCCGCAGTAAATCCCGCAACCGGACTTGGTGGTTCAGGTGCAGCGATCTTCAAAGCTACTGAAGTGCCGCGCACAAGCTGCACGACTAGCGGCCGGATTAATCGCGCGATTATTGACATACCGGGATTGTCTGGTTCTATCCCGGCGACCTTGACCCAGGGTACCGTGAATGGTACGGACGCGCGGCTCACGAATTATTCAGGAACATCCAGTGTGTTCGGAAATATTGCTGCGCTGACTGCCGGTGACAACAACGTTATTTACGCCGCGATGGCGGCTTCGAATACGGGTGTGGCTGATGTCACACAAGGACTGTTCGCGGCGCCGGGTACTTTTCCTGGCGGCTTGCCTTCTATGATCATGACATTCGCCGATACGGTCGGCCGTTTGGATACTTGCACCGCCGCGGATCCGAGCCTAAGTGGAATTCTGCCGACCGCGGACGGCATCGCCGATCCGGCTGGACCAGGTACGTCGATAACATGGCGGGCTTTCGTCTTAGGAAATGGACCTGACATTCGAACTTCAACGGCCCCGTTATCGTTTGTTGCCGGCACTGCGCAGAACACGCTCAAGCTGGACATGCAAATCGATGCCACGATTTATTCGGGGATCGCGGTCAATGAAGAAGGCACGGCGTTTGTAATTTCCGGCGGCACTCCTGCTGGAGTCGGTTCGAATCCATCGCCAAGCAGATCTGAAATTCTCGGTTTCGAAGACAGGCAACCATACGATCGTCGCGCCGACTACGTGGACTTTCGCGCGAACGGTGTTCCCGTTCCTCCAGCGAGCGGCGGCAATGTCGGTGATGGTGATTCAGATCGATTTGATCATATTTTCTACCAGGCGCCCAACGACACGGTTACGGCCCAACCCGTGGGACTAGCTGGGCTGTCGCGGGGGTTCCTCCGCTACACCAATCGACTAGTCGGCACCAACCCGGCGGCCGGTACCTTGGGAAGCGGAATAACACTTGGAGCGACTTCGCATGTTTTGGGCGATGACGACACGGTTGGTCCTATTCTTTTTGAGAATCTCGATCAAAGTCACCAGGTAGCAGGCGGCGATGACCAGACTGCGCCTAACAGCGGCGACGATAACGACGGCCTCGGCAGTCCAACGATTGCGGGTGCTCTAAATGGAGGCTTCGAGTTTTCTTTCGGCGGACCAGTGGGCGCGACCAATTCGGTTTGGAATGGATTCTTTTTGAATTCAAACGGCAATATCTCGTTTGGCGCGGGAGACACTGCCAACATAGCCAATATTCTTTCTTTTCGTTCAGGGCCTCCACGAGTCGCGCCCGCATGGAGTGATTTAAATCCAGCCGCCCGCGTAATTACCTTCGGAGCCTTTCCCGTCCAGGCGATGGGTTTCGCGAATGTGAATGCCTTTAAAGTTCGCTGGATCAACGTGCCCGAGTTTGGTTCCGAAGCTTGCACCGGACAGGATGGCGGCGCTTCAAATAATTTTTCCATCACGCTTTATGACGATGGCACGGGCATCGATGAAAACGCGAGTCAACCTCTCAATCCTTCCAATGCGGCTGGCAATAACTCTGCCCCGTTTGATCTATTAGAGGGACCGACGGATCGACGATTCGTCCCGCCAGTTATGGCAGGCGGCGCGCCCGTTCCTGAGGTGCCTCGACCTGCAGGATCAGGTCTTATGAACTTTGACTATGGACGAATGGATTTACTTGGTACTGACGCCAATCCTGTTCTTAGCGGTTTCTCCATTGGTGGATTGGATCCGTTGAATCCACCAGGAATGTGTGAGGTCAATTTGTCCGAACTTGCCCGAGCGGCCGATACAAGTCCGTTCGGAGTTTTGCCGGGCAACCAAACGGCAAGCATTCTTCCCGGTGTTATCGGTGAAGGTACCGAACCCACCATCTATGAATTTTTCAATGGCGGCGCTCACGGGTCGGTGTCGGGTGGTGGCCTCGTTACGCCTTCGTCGGCAGACTTTGATCTGCGGTTTGAAGGAAACGATCCTGCTGCTTCAAAACCGGCTTCGCAGATTGATCAAGATCGTGGACGAATCAACCTTTTCGGTGCAGGGAGTGCTCCGCCCGCGAGTCCGAGCATCAGCTCGGTTCTTGTGGTGCCGGGCGCCTTTACACCCAACGCGGGCACCGACCTGCTCGACGCGATTGGCAGCGTGGACGTCTTCATAACCGGTAGCGGTTTCTTTCCGAATGAAGTGACACAAATCTGTCCTGGAGGTTCCGGACAGCCGCCGCCGGGAATTCCCACCGAGCGTCCCGGCAAGACAGTGTCGAGCGCGGTAACATTCTCGCTGGACAACAACCTCGACAGCATCCCCGAAGCGGTGGTGGCTCTTACGAACATCACACCGATTAACAGAAACCTGATTAGCGCCAGGCTGACTCCCCTTGCGACTGCGCCGGGCACAGCGTTTCCGTTTATCGCAGTCATGGGACAGGGAGCGTTCACCGTTACGACTACATTTACGTCGGGTGACAACAACATCTTTGGACCGTTTACCCGTACGGCGAGCCAAGGGGGAATAGCACTCGGTGCGCGCGCGCCAATAGTTTTAGGCGTGAGCAAGACAAACGGCGATTGTTCAGCCTCGCAGGATGTAACAATTAGCGGCTTCAACTTCTCCGCCGGTGGACTGGTTACAGCTGTGTTCGCCGTGGAAGATGGCAATCCCGCGAACGTAATAAACGCCAGCTCGTTTACTGTGCTGAACAATAATGAGATTCAGGCGTCATTCAACTTTGGTGGCGTCAACGCGGGCAAACGATTCTTAATTTTCGTTACTGGACCAGGTGGTACAAGCCGAAATATCTTTCCGAGTTTGCCGCCGGGGGCTCCGGCCGGCGCTCCGTTAGGGAACGAACAAGGCAACGTTATTAGTTTCAACTGCGCTTCGGCAGTGGCCCTGGACACATTGCAGTTCAGCAGTGCCAACTTGAACGTTACCGAAGACAGCACAACTGTGGGCGTCACGGTGAGTCGTTTGAATCCCGGTCCAGGGACGGTAACGGTAGATTACGCCACGGCAGATCTGTCGGCTACGCAAAAGGGCGATTACGAGTTTGCTGCCGGCACTTTGACTTTCGCTCCGGGCGAGACCACCAAGGTCATCCCCATTCTTATCAATGAGGATTCCTTCCTTGAAGGCACTGAGAGCTTCGTTCTCAATCTCAGTAACCCGACCGGCGGCGGCACCGCCGGCGCTCCCAGCACTATCACCATTCTCGACGACGAAGTTGTAGTACTCAGTACAAACGTCATCGACAACGCTTCGGATTTCGTGCGCCAGCAGTACCACGACTTCCTCAATCGCGATGCCGATGCGCCGGGACTCGCTTTCTGGACCAACGAGATCACTTCCTGCGGCAGTAACGCCGCTTGCATTGATCTCAAGCGCCAGAACGTATCGGCAGCCTTCTTCCTCTCCATTGAGTTTCAGGAGACGGGCGGGAACGTGCTGCGCTTGCAGCGACTGGCCTTTGGCCGTAAGTCGAACGAGGCCGCGACGCGCGTGCCGTATACGCAGTTCATGCGCGATGCGCAGCAGGTGGGCCGCGGCGTGATTGTGGGCCAGGCCGGTTACCAGACCGTGCTGGAGCAGAACAAACAGGCCTATGCCGAACAGGTGGTCAGCAGCGCTGCATTCATCACTCGCTATCCGCTGGCCCTATCGGCGGCAGCTTATGTGGACGCCTTGTTCGCTGCGGCGGGAGTGGTGCCTACAACGGCGGAACGCAATGCGGCGATTGCGGCCTTTGGCGCCGGTGGCCTGGCGGGCCGAGTGGCGGCGTTGCGCAGTGCCACGGACGCCAACTCGGTCAAGGCGGCTGAGTTCAATGCCGACTTTGTGCTAATGCAGTACTACGGCTATCTCAGACGCAACCCCACTGATGCTCCTGACTCTAACGACGATGGTTATCAGTTCTGGCTAACCAAACTCAACTCCTTTGGCGGTAACTTTGTTCAAGCCGACATGGTCAAGTCGTTCCTGGTCTCCGGCGAATATCGGCACCGCTTCGGTCTTAACTAACAAAGCACTACACCAACAAAAGAAGGCGGACGAATTATCGTCCGCCTTTTTTTATATAGGTGCGGGCTAAATATGAACTGGTTATTCGGGCAGTCGTCTGAGTGCGCGCAATGACAACCGCTGTTATATTGGAGGCATCATATCTCGGCCCATTGCTCGATTTTCGGTATTTTATTGAGGTTTTTTGCTTAATGACGGGAATTTCTTTTAAGACCTTTCGTGTAGCACGCAAGCTCACGCCGGTGCTGGCGCTCTTGCTGTTGATCGTTTCGGCTGCCGGCGCGCGTGCGCAAACGTCGAACGCCGACGTGGTGATGGTACTCACTTTTGAAAACACTTCTAATCGTCCCGAGTACAACTGGGTGGGCGAGAGTTTTGCCGATTCGCTGGCCGAACTGCTAAACAAGCCGGGATTGTTAGTCGTATCGAGCGACGAACGCGAGCTTGCATACCAACGTTTGCGACTTCCGGAAACAGTAATCCCGTCACGCGCAACAGCCATTAAACTCGCTCGTGAAGCCAGGGCTTCCATGATCGTGATCGGAACTTATTCGGTTACGCCTGCTGAAACACCGGCGTCTGACGCCAAAGAGGAGAAGGACAAGTCGTCCGCTGAAGCCTACGTGCAGTTGACAGCGCGAGTGATCAAGGTAAACGAGGGTCGGACCTTAGGCGAAATGTTCGATGGTAGTTGGGCTACGCGACAATTCGACTTTGGTGGTCCATTAACGACTCTGCAAAACATTCAGGGCCGGTTGGCTTATCAAATTCTTTATCAACGCGACAAGGCGCTTCCCTTTTCTCAAAACCAACTGGTGCAGGAAGCGACGAAGGTGCCGCAGCGCGCCTTTGAAGCTTACGTAAAAGGCGTACAACTGCCGGAGCGCGATCCTAAGCGTGTCAATTATCTGAAAAACGCCCTGCGTTTTTTTGCGGATGCGAACGCCGGCGCGACATATACCCAGGCGGCGTTTGAACTCGGCCGCTATTACATGCTCGACAACAAGTGGAAGGATGCGACCGAGTATTTCACGATGTTGCAGAAGAAGGATCCGCATTACGCTGAAGCCGCGTTCTATGCCGGATTGGGGTACGCAAAAATGGGTGACTTCGGACGCGCCCTTGCCGCCTTAGTGCCGCTCTCTTCCGATGTGCCGTTGATTGGTATCTATAACAATGCCGGTGCTGTTGCGGTCCAGGCATCCCGCGAGGAAAAGAAAGAGGACGAGCGCGCGAAACTGCTGACCCAGGGCACGTCGTTCCTGTCCCGCGCTGCTGAATCATCTCCGGATGACCCGCTGGTGCACTTCAATTACGCATTGGCTTTGTTTCTGTCCGGCAAATATGCCGAAGCGGCCGATCAATTAAAGCCGGTGATTACAGCTGACCAGCGCGATGGCCAGGCTTACTTTCTTTACGCGAAGGCATTGGAGAAAATCGGTAAGACTGAGATAGCCAGCGCGGCGGACGATCAGGCGCGCAGGTATTTACCAAGCTACGCGAAGTGGCAGACTGAATGGCAGAAATCACAAACTGTCAGCGCCGTCGCGCTGCGCATGAGGGACGTGCTGAATCGCGATGACGTGTCCGACCTGATGCGGAAAAATGCGATCGCCGCGAATACCGGACCGGGCAGCGGCAGTGAAGACCTGCTCGTGAAAGCGCGTGAACTCTATCAAGCAGGCCGTGATGATGAGGCGTTACCTGAGTTACACCGCGTTGTTATGCTCGAGCCCACCAATGCTGAGGCTTATTTGCTTAGTGGCCGCATCAACCAACGGCGTGGCGATCAGGAAGCAGCCATCGCCGCCTTGAAGACGGCCATCTTTTGGGATCCAAAGTTGATCGATGCTCACATATTGTTAGGTCGAATCTTCCTGGAACGCGGCGACAAAGGTGAAGCAACGAAATATGCTGCCAGCGCCATGACGATTGACGCAAACAATCAGGAAGCGATTGCCCTCCAGCGGCAAGTCACGATGGGAAAAAATTAGTGCTCAGTGCTATCTAAGTGAAATTTTTTATCGCGATTGCTTTCCTTGTCTTATTCACTGCGCCAGTGGCGGTGTTGTGGCTTCGCAAGCGATTCGCGAAGTCGGGTGGCGCGATCATTGGCGAGCGTGGTCGGACGGAAACCGCACTCGAACCTCACGGCTCCGTCATAATTAATGGTCAACTATGGCCGGCTCTTTCCGTCGATGGCCGTTCCATTGCCTCTGCAGCTTCGGTGCGAGTTGTAGGCGTTGATCGGATGGACCTCCTCGTACAACGTTAGTGACTCCGGTCCGCTCGTCCTAAGTTCCAATCCTTCTCACTTTCCAAAAATAATTTTCTTGTGGCACGCGAGGTGCTCTAAGGGAAACCGGCATGCACGGGAGACCAAAGTAAAGTCAAAACGTGCCCCCGCCGCCAACATCCCTCTGAGCGCCGCCTGCCGCTGCGCCAGTCACCCGCCGAGCAACCCTTCAGTGCTTCCCCCCGAACTTGGAACCCAGTCAGCAATGACTGGGTTCTCCCGCATTTAGGGTCTGAATAATTTCGCGCAGCACCTAATCGTGTTTAATTGCCGGCCTCGTCTAATCCGTTCCCAGAAAAATCAAAAAGACTTGCTTCAATGTGCGACGAAATTTGTCACTTTGACGGTGACGTTTTCTGTCGAAATGAGCTCATTTTCGGTTGATCTTGGCGTTTGAAATGGTTCCGACCATGAGCCCTGAAAAAAAATTTCTGGTTCGCAAACAAATCTGATTGCGGCCGCCAGACCGAAGTGCTTAGTTAAGTTTTAGCGGTTTGCTAAACTCGCGACATGCCGGATGTCGCTGTTAACCGCTCGCCCCTTCAAGCGCGACTCTTCACCTCCAGCCTACTCGGCTACCACCAAAGATTTTCCGCTTTAATCGACTATGGCGGCGCGTTGTTGTCGTCGTTGCTGCTGATTCTTGCTTTTCCAAGTTTTGAGCTGTGGTCGCTCGCATGGTTTGCTTTAAGTCCTTTACTAATTGTCTGCATCGCTAATCGACGCCGCTGGCGGCCTTTCTTTTTGGGCTGGTTATTTGGGACCGTTTTTTTCTACGGTTCTTGTTATTGGCTCACCTACTCAATGATTCACACGGCAGGATTGCCGCGCTGGATCGCCTATCTTTTATTGGTTCCCGGCGCAGTTCTGCTGGGCTTGTTCCCGGCCCTCTTCGGTCTGTTCATCTCGCGGCTCGCCGGTAAATTCGGATCGCGCATGCTGATGCTCGCGCCTTTTGCCTGGATCGGGTTGGAGTGGTTGCGTCTGGAAATCACGGGCCAACTCTGGAACGCGATAGGTTATTCGCAAGCGTTCCATCCGGCATGGATCAGCGCGGCAAACTGGGGCGGTGTTTACGCCGTTGGCTTCTTCATTGTTTTAGTCAACGCGGCGTTGGCTTTCGCCCTCATTGAACATAACGCCCGCGCGCTAATCGTCTTGATTGCTTCTGTCGTCGTGTCAGCTTTCGGCTTGGCCTACGCGCCCCCTGGACCACTTGATTCAATAGCTAACTCTGGCGAAACCGTCGAAGTTGTAGCGATTCAGCCAAACGTGCCGATGGATTTGAGCAAGAGCAACGAGGAACTGAAAAACCTGATGACGCGGCACCTGGAAATGAGTGAAGGTGCGTTGTCGCAGCTTACAGACGGGCTTCATCCGGTACTGCTGGTGTGGCCGGAATCGCCGATGAACTTCGCTTATGGCAGTGACGCGCAGCTGCGGGCAACGCTGGCTGAGTTCGCTCAAAAACATCGCGTCTCGATTCTGCTGAATTCGCAAGAGGCTGCACCCAACGACGGCATCTACAATTCCGCCGTGCTTGTAAATGAAGAAGGTAAGCTAGTAGTTCAATATGATAAGATTCGCCTGCTGCCGTTTGGCGAATACGTTCCGCTGCCCGACTGGGTTCCGGGCTCGGGTTTGATAAGAGCGATTGTCGGTGATTTCACCGCCGGTACTAATTATCAGTTGATGCCTGTCGGAAATTTACGGGCTGGTGTTTTCATTTGTATTGAGTCTGCTTATCCGTCGATCGCACGCCGCTTCTCACAGGCAGGAGCGAACGTGCTTATCAACATTTCGAATGATGGGTATCTTGGACCGACCGCGGTTATGCGCCAGCACTTGAGTAATGCGGTGTTTCGCGCTGTAGAGAATGGACGACCATTGTTAAGCGTGACCAATACAGGCATCAGCGCATACATAACTCCGCGCGGTGAAGTACGAGAGGCAACCGCCGGCTTTATTCCGGCAACGCGCATTTGGACCATCGACACGCAAGCGAATCGCGCGACTTTTTACCTGCGACACGGCGATCTATTTGTCATTTGCTGCACCATTTTTAGTCTATTGGCCGTTGTCTTCTCGTTCGTCAGAATTAAGGAATAGGCCCGATTTTATTGGAGGAATTAATGATCGAGACCTTATCAATCCAGGAACTGCGCACCTCTTTCGATGAGCTGAGCAAGCGAGTTGACCAGCTCGGGAGGTTTCTTTGATGTC
>DATENN010000491.1:0-9487 GCA_035275045.1 Pyrinomonadaceae bacterium | reverse complement strand
GTTTCTACTGTCGTTGGGCGCCGGAATCGGTCTCGCGTTCTTACTCGATTTCCTCGATGACACGGTGAAGTCAGTAGATGATATTGATCGTTACCTGCACCTACCCGCCCTGGCATTGATTCCCGCGGGCCGCGATCGCGGTCGCTTGATTGGTGGTCCATCGAGTGCGCCGGATACAACTGCGCTGGCAATGGTCAACGATGCGCGCTCGCCGATCGCTGAATCGTATCGGCACCTGCGGACGTCGTTATTGCTTTCATCGGCCGGTCAACCGCCGAAGACAATTTTGGTGACATCAAGCCAGCCGTCGGAAGGCAAGACGACGACGGCAATCAATACGGCATTCATGCTCGCGCAAACGGGCGCAGACGTTTTGATCATCGATTGCGATTTAAGGCGGCCGCGGCTGCATTCGCACCTCGATACGCCTAATACTCGCGGTTTGACGAACTGGCTTTCCGGTGAAACCGATATCGACAGCTTGCTGCAATCGCTGCCGGCGCAGCCAAATCTGAAGTACCTCTTGTCGGGGCCGGTGCCTCCGAATCCGGCAGAGCTTTTAGGGTCGGACGAGATGCGCAAGCTGCTGAGTATTCTCAGCGAGCGCTTTAGCCACATCGTTATCGATTCGCCTCCGGCGATTTCGTTCACTGATGCGTCCATCCTGTCGACAATGGTTGATGGAGTTGTGCTCGTCGTTCACGGCGGCCGAAGTTCTCGCGCTGTTGTTCGCCGCGCTAAACAGCAACTGCTCGACGTGGGCGCGCACATCTTTGGTGTAGTGCTGAACAACGTGAAGCTCGAGGCTCAGGATTATTACTACTCAGGATACTATTCGAGTTATTACGCGGACGGCGAGAAACCGGAAGATGCGGCCGGGCAGACAGCGCAAACGTAGGACGCACTGTTTCGTCCGTGGCGGACAATGGATCGCAAAGCCGTAATCGAAATACGTTCGACCTATTTCATATCCAACTAAAAAAATAAAAATGAAGGTGCCGCTGATTGACTTAAGCGGGCAGCACAACTCTTTGCGTCCAGAGCTTGTTGAAGCTGTAACGCGAGTGATTGACTCCCAGCAGTTTGTCCTGGGTCCGGAAGTGAAAGCGCTGGAAGAAGAGATTGCGGCTTACTCGACGACTAAATTCGCAGTGGGTTGCGCGTCTGGATCTGACGCTTTGTTGCTGGCACTGATGGCGCTGGGCGTCGGGCCGGACAAAGAAGTAATCACGACGCCTTTTACTTTTTTTGCAACCGGCAGTGCCATCGCTCGCTTAGGTGCGCGCCCGATCTTTGTTGATATCGACCCGCAGACTTACAACATGAATTGTGGGCGGGTTGAAGCTGCAATTAGTACAAATACGCAGGCAATCATTCCGGTTCATATTTATGGGCAATGCGCCGATATGGATCCACTGCTCGAACTCGCCAACGCGCGCAAGGTTCCGGTGGTTGAAGATGCAGCACAAGCAATAGGCGCGCTTGATCGTGGTCGACGTGCTGGCTCGATGGGCGCGTTAGGATGCTACAGCTTTTATCCGACCAAGAACCTTGGCGGTGCGGGCGACGGTGGCATGGTCGTCACGAGCGATGAAAGCTTAGCGTCGCGCATGCGCAAGCTGCGTGTGCATGGTGGACTCACTGAATATCAACACGACGAGCTGGGACTGAACAGTCGGCTCGATTCAATGCAAGCCGCAGTGCTGCGCGTTAAGTTGAAACAACTCGAAAGCTGGTCGGAAGCGCGCCGCGCAAAAGCAGCACACTATGATCAACTGTTAAAAGCTGCGCCATTAAAATACGAAATCCTAACACCCTTCGTAAGGCCGGAAGCTCGCCATATCTTCCACCAATACGTGATTCGGATTCCCCGCCATCGCGATGCCGTCATGAAACACCTGACGGCGCATGAAATAGGCAACAAGGTTTATTATCCAATCCCGCTTCATCTGCAGCAGTGTTTTTCCTATCTCGGGTACCGTGAAGGTGACTTTCCCGAGGCGGAACGGGCCGCGCAAGAAACTGTTGCGCTACCCTGTTTCCCAGAACTTAGTGACGAACAGCAGCAACGCGTTGTCGACGTACTGGCAGAGTTTCAGCCTTAACCATGAAATCGAGAAAATACCGGCGCGAACGCGAATTTGGATTAATTGTCGGCGGCGTGCTGGTGCTTCTGAGCAGCTGGTGGATTTATCGCGGCAAGTACGCGAACCCTTCGCACATAACTCTGATTGTGGGCGGCCTGCTGGTACTCCTTGGATTGACCTTGCCCAAGTCGTTAATCTGGCCGAATCGCGGCTGGATGTTGTTGGCCGAGGCGCTTTCGTATCTTAGTACTCGAGTCATTCTCGCCATTGTCTTCTTCCTGGTGATCACACCCATCGGAATAATCAAGCGAATGTCGGGTTGGGATCCGCTGGATCGCCGCAGCGGACGCCGCTCGTCTTATTGGCGTCCCTATCCGGAACGACAGCGCGATACGCGGCACTACGAAAAGATGTACTGAATCGAATCCAGCGGTGTTTCGAAGAAACTCAAGCCGGCAACAAAATCTTGAATCTGCGGTTTTTGGCTAACTTTACTATTGACGGAATCTTTAAGCAGTAGATAGACTCCCCCGCAGAGTATCCCGCTTTACGACTGATTCCAGTGATTCCGTGACGAAATGTTTCGCCAACGAGTCTCTTGGTGTCTGTCAGCGACTGTCGAACTCACGAATTTCAAAGTGACGACAGGCTAGATGGATGCTCGTCGATTTCAATTCTGGATTGTCACACGCACGCCGCTCAGAGTGCGTGAACAACTTGCCCTAACCGACTTGGTAAACGTTTGTAAGGAGAAAAAAGATGAAACCTGTTGCAAAAAGATCAAGGACGACAATTCGCATGGCTGCAATCTTTGTGGCCACGATTGGGTTGTTTAGCGTTGCGCTCTTAGTCGGCGGCACAAAGGTGTCCGCAAACCATCCCGTACTGGTGGAGGGCAACTGCGATAGCCCTGTGCCGGGAACTACCCTCGTTTCGCCAGGAACTTGCGGCGACTTTGATGGCGATGGCCGTATCGGCACCGCCGAAGATACTGATGGCGCCGATCGCATCTTCGGCACTTTGAACGCCGCGTTGGGACCGGGCACTGGTGCCGCTGCGGGCACTGGAGCGAATTTCAACGGCAAACTTTTGATTGTGACTTCGGGACGGTTCGCTGAAACGCTCTACATCGGGCAAGGTGGAATTATTGCCGGCGAGACCAGGGGAACTCAGAATCCTAGTAACGTCGAAATCGAAGCGGCTCCCGGCGTGGAGGCCGACATCGATGCCGTCTTGCAAGGTGACCCGGCTGGCGGCAATGTTACGCGATCAGGGCAGATAGGGATCTTTGTCGTGTATCCTGCCGGTGTTACGGGATTGGTGACGCTGCGCAATCTTCAAATCCGGAACTTTTCGGAAGGCGTTGCCGCCGCGATTGCGTCGCGAGTGCATATTGACCGTTGCCGAATTGAGAACAATCTCAACTATGGCGTCCATATGATCGATAATTCGATTGTCTCGATAACCAACTCGCAGGTTACGGGTACTGGACGACGTACGGGTACTGGCGCCAGCACCACAACCGCCGGCGATGGGTTGAGAGTTGAGAATACCGCGCGGGCGAGAGTGTCCGACTCGACCTTCTCGCATAACACCGGTTTCGGAATCATCAATTCCGGTTCCGGAGACATTACGCTGTTTAAAGTTGGTTCTTTCTTTAACGGTACGGATACCTTAAACGTAAACGTTGCCCCGAATCCAAACTTTTCAAACTAGTCGGCTGCGCACTCGCTACATGGATCATTCGGTTGGAGCTGCCAGGCTCCAACCGATCCATGCGGCACCAGTCCGACGCGATATATCCATCCATCGAACTCTCGCCGGGTTTTAACTCACCCCTTTTCCGCGATTAACTTAACAACAGCTGGAAGTCGCTCGGTCCCTTATTACCACCCACAGATTCTTGCTATAGTATTTTTTTTAGAAGCGTCGCCAATCGCGGTCCTAAGAAGGAATTCAATGTCAAAATTGCAAGTTGTCAGCGAGTTGTGGGAGTTCATGCGTGACAACAAGAAATATTGGCTCGCGCCAATTGTGATCACGCTCGTCCTGGTAGGCGCTCTCCTGGTGCTCGCCAAGAGTTCAGCAATCGCTCCTTTTATTTACACGCTGTTTTAGTGGAGCTGATCTGTAGTGGTAAGCATCCTTGGTATCTCAGCTTTCTATCATGATTCCGCTGCCTGCCTCGTCGTTGATGGCGACATCGTAGCCGCGGCCCAGGAAGAACGCTTCACCCGCGTCAAACACGATTACAACTTTCCCTTAAGAGCTGCGCAATACTGCCTGGCCGAAGCTGGATTAAGTCCGGTCCAACTCGACTACGTCGGTTTTTACGATAAGCCATTGCTCAAGTTCGATCGGCTACTCGAGACGTATCTCGACTACGCCCCATCCGGCTTCAGCTCCTTTCTGAAAGCGCTGCCGCTTTGGATGAAAGAAAAACTTTGGATGCCCGATCTCATTCGAACCGAATTAGCGAAGGCCGGGGGCGAAGAGGACGAACGCGCGGCAAAAAAGCTTGGTAAGAAATTCGAATGGAAGTTGCTGTTCGGCGATCATCACGAGAGTCATGCTGCCAGCGCTTTCTATCCATCGCCCTTTGAAGAAGCCGCGATTTTGACAATCGATGGAGTTGGCGAATGGGCGACAAGCTCGATTGGAATCGGCAAGGCAAACGAACTAACACTCTTAAAGGAGCTGCGTTTTCCGGATAGCTTAGGATTGCTTTACAGCGCCTTCACCTATTACACCGGATTTAAAGTTAACAGCGGTGAATATAAAGTGATGGGGTTGGCGCCTTATGGCGAACCAAAATATGTCTCATTAATCAAAGACAAGTTGCTCGAGGTGCATGACGACGGCAGCCTCAAGATGGACCACAGCTATTTTGGTTACTCTAATGGGTTACGCATGACGAATTCAGCATTCGACAAGCTGTTTGGCTCAAAACCGCGTCAGGCTGAATCGAAAATTACCCAACGCGAAATGGATCTGGCCCGAAGTATTCAGGCCATCACCGAAGAAGTGATGTTGAAGATGACGAACTACGCGCGCAAGGAAACGGGCATGAAAAAGTTGTGCCTGGCCGGCGGCGTGGCATTGAACTGCGTGGCCAACGGCAGAGTGTTGCGCGAAGTGCCATTCGAAGACATTTGGATTCAGCCGGCAGCGGGGGACGCCGGCGGCGCGCTGGGAATCGCGCTCGCCATCTGGCACCGATACTTGGGTAATCCGCGCACGAGCGCGGAGGCAACGGGCGCGTGGAAATCTTCAACGCCCCAAACAACCAGTCGACGTGTCGCATCCGCGAATGGCAATTCTGTTTATGCGGATGCAATGAAAGGCTCGTATCTTGGACCGAAACATAGCGAGGAAGAGATCGAAAAATTTCTGAAATCTCGAAACCTGCCTTACACGAAATATTCGCGAGCGGAATTGCCGGATGTAGTCGCTGAAAAGTTGGCGGCCGGAAAGATCATTGGCTTACATCAGGGCCGTATGGAATTTGGCCCACGCGCATTAGGCGGACGCAGCATCATCGGTGATCCTCGTTCGCCGGAAATGCAGGCGACCATGAATTTGAAGATCAAGTATCGCGAAAGTTTTCGGCCTTTCGCTCCAAGCGTGTTACGAGAAGAAGTGGCCGACTGGTTCGATCTCGACGCCGACAGCCCGTACATGTTGTTGGTCGCAGAAGTCGCTCCCGCCCGACGCCGCAGCATGACTGAGAAAGAAAAACAGTTGTGGGGCATCGACAAGTTGAACGTCAAGCGCTCCGAAATCCCGGCGGTAACACACGTCGATTATTCCGCGCGCATACAAACGGTCAGAAGAGAAACGAATCCTTTGTACTGGGAGATCATCGACGCGTTTCGCAGGCGCACTGGCTGTCCGGTCATCGTGAATACAAGTTTCAATGTTCGTGGCGAACCGATCGTGTGCACTCCCGAAGATAGTTATCGTTGTTTTATGCGCACTGAGATGGATTGCCTCGTTCTGGAAACTTGCGTGCTCAATAAGAAAGATCAGCCACGGCTAGACAATGACGAAAGCTGGAAGCAGGAATTCCGGCTTGACTGACATGAGGATCAGCGTAGTCGTCCCCGTACGCAACGAGCAGGACTCGATCCGCGGTTTAATCGAGCTCCTGCTCGATCAGACACTGCCGCCGGCCGAGATCGTAATTACGGACGGTGGTTCGTCCGACTCGACGCCGGAGATTATCACTGAGTTCGTACAACGCGGCGCGCCGGTCCAACTGATACGCGAAGCTCACGCGCTGCCCGGCCGCGGCCGTAACATAAGTGCTGCACGCGCTGCGAGCGAGTGGCTGGCATTCATCGATGCCGGCACGCAGCCCGAGCGAGACTGGTTAGAGGCACTGGCACTGGCCGTGAAGAGCGACACCGATGTTGTTTACGGCACGTATGAGCCAATCATTGATTCGCGATTTAAGATTTGCGCGGTGATGGCTTATGTCGCGCCTGCGTTTGAAAGCGAAGGAAAGCAGATCAGGCCAAACTCTATCGTTTCCGTCTTGATGAAGCGCAGCGTTTGGGAGCAGGTTGGCGGATTTCCTGAGCATCTGCGATCAGCGGAGGACCTGCTGTTCATGCGAAAGATTGAACAAGCGTCTTTCCGCACCGTGCGCGCGCCTGATGCGCTGGTGCACTGGGACGTTGAACCGAACGCGGTAAAAACATTCAAGCGGTTCGTACGTTACGCTCGCAGTAACATGCGCGCAGGACTTTGGTCAGAATGGCAGGCGCCACTTTTTCGCCGGTATGGATTGCTGTTGTTAACGGCGCTGCCCGCGATGATCCTAGGACGCCTTTGGCTGTTGGTTCCTGTGTTGCTTTGGCTGTTGCTTATCGCGGCGCGGACGGCAGTGAGTTTGACCAGGAATAGAGGTCGCTATCCAGCAAGCACTCTTGAAAACGCCAGACGCGCGTTGGTGCTGGGCCCGCTACTCGCGATGCTGGATGTGGCCACGATTGCCGGCACATTGCAATGGCTCTTTCTTGATGCGTTGCGGACTGAACCGGCGCGCGCCGGGCTTGCGGATGGCGCGTGAAGATTTCGGATACAGCATGCGGGTTGCGGAATTGGATTCTGGATCCGAGTTAAAGCTGACGGTTCGATTTCGATCAATTTAGGACAATGTGAAATTCCGAACAGCCAGGCCGGTATCCGCTATCGCTAATCCGCAACGCGCAATGCATCCATTTGATATTTCATGAAGTCTGTTCACACGCTGTACGTTTGCTATTTCGGCCTGCGCGAGCCATTAGTCCAAACTCAGGTTCTCTCTTACCTGCGTCAGCTAAAATCCGATCAATTGCGTGTAAGCCTTTTGACGTTTGAGCCGCGATTTCGCGAGACTTGGTCCGCATCGGAAATTGCGAAGCAAAAAGCTGCTCTGGCTGAAGAGGGTATCGCCTGGCATTGCCTGCCCTACCATAAATCGCCCTCGCTGCCTGCCACGCTTTACGACATCGCAGCCGGCACACGAAAAGTTATGAGCATCATGAGTAGCGAGGGCGTCAACGTTTTGCATGCTCGCAATCACGTGCCCGCGTTGATGTGTGCGATTGCAAAACGATCGACCGGCGCGCGGCTGGTTTTTGACATCCGCGGCTTCATGCCTGAAGAATACACAGACGCGGGTGTTTGGCCGGAAAATGGTTACCTTTATCGAGGGTTGAAAAGGGTCGAACGTTATTTGCTGAAGTCGTCCGATGCCTTCGTATTGTTAACGAAAAAGGCGCGCCAAATTGTTTTTCCGTCTGCTGTTGACGTTGATGAAAAAGGCCGCCCCATCGAAGTCATTCCTTGTTGCGTCGACTTTGCGAGATTCGAAACTGCGTCGCAACGTTCGCGCGAAGCCTTGCGAGAAGAATTCAACGTTTCCGGCCGCCGGGTGATTGTTTATGTCGGCTCGTTTGGCGGTTGGTACATGACCGACGAGATGACCGAGTTTTTAGCAGTTGCTCATCAACAGGATCCGTCGACCTTTTCGATGATATTGACGCAGAGTCCGGCGCAAGCGATTACCGATCGGATGCGCCAGCTCGGCATTGGCGAAAACGATTTCGCGGTAAAACAGGTCAGTCCGGGCGAGGTGCCGTTGTATTTGAAAGCTTCTGACTTTGCTATCTCGTTTATCAAGCCCTGCTATTCCAAACAATCGTCGTCGCCTACGAAGATTGCGGAGTATTTAGCCAGTGGTCTGCCAATAGTTTGCAATGCAGGCGTTGGCGATCTTGATGAACTGATTGAAGGGAAATCGACAGGCGCATTGTTGCGCGAGTTTTCTGCTGAGGCTTATTTAAACGCCTTGGATAAAATTTCGAGGATGCGCAAAGAACCTGGGCTTGCCGAACGATTGCAAACAATAGCACGCGAAGAATTTGATCTGGCTACCGTTGGCCGCAGCAGGTATCGCCACCTTTATGAACGATTGATGGATCGAAATTAGAATAGCCATCCAGATGGAAGTACTGGCGCTCATTCCGAATCAATATGGGCACGCTCCGGGGCAGCGTGGCAGTATCGAACTATGGGAATCGGTGCTGGCGCCCGAAGGCATCAACATTCATTACGCGCCGTTCGAGAGTGAACGACTTCACGAGGTACTTTATACGCCGGGTCATTACGCCACCAAGATTAGGGAAATGGTGCGGGCCTATGTGGATCGTCTGAAGTTGTTGGGAGACCTGAAGCGTTTTGACGCGGTATTTGTTTATCGTGAAGCGGCGCTGCTTGGCCCGGCGATTCTCGAAAAGATGGTTGCGCGCCGCGGCGTGCCGATTATCTATCAACTCGACGATCCACTCTTTGTTCCTTATACCAGTCCCAGCAATGGCTACCTTTCGTACCTGAAATTCTTTGGCAAGATCGCTGAGATATGCCGGCTGGCAAAAGTTGTAATGGTGAACTCGACGCACATCCGCCAGTACGTTTCACAGTACAACCAGAACATTTGGCAAGTGCCCAGTGTCGTCGATACCAAGCAATACGTCTTCCGGCCGGACTTACTGGAACACCGACCCGATGAAGTTTGCATCGGCTGGAGCGGCAGTCCGACCACAGTAAAAAATATTCGCGTTATCGCGAATGCGCTGCGCAAGCTCGCCGAGCAGGTCCCGCATCGCGTTCACCTAATCGGCGGAACTGAATTTGACTTGCCCGGCGTTCGGTATACCGCCCAAAAATGGTCGGCGCAAACTGAGGTCGAGGACTTGAGGAAGATGCAGGTCGGTATGGTGCCGCTTCCCGTTAACGAGTGGAACAAGTTCAAGTTCTATATGAAAACGGCGCAGTACATGGCCTTGGGGATTCCAACTGTAGCTACGCCGCTGGGATCGAATCCGGAAGTGATTGAGCACGGTGTCACTGGG
>DATENN010000490.1:0-2574 GCA_035275045.1 Pyrinomonadaceae bacterium | reverse complement strand
GTTGGAATCTTCATTTACCTGCTAATCATTCCTGGTTCGATGCCGTTGTTTTTCACCATGGTGGGACTCGCTTTTGTTTTCGGAATTTTGCTGGTTATGCCTATCGGCGCGGCGGACATGCCCGTTGTAATGTCACTGCTAAATTCCTACGCGGGTCTTGCCTCGGCAGCTACCGGCTTTGTGTTATCGAATAATGTTTTGATCATCGCGGGCACACTCGACGGTTTTTCCGGGTTCATTCTCTCGATACTGATGTGCCGTGCGATGAACCGTTCCATGACGAATGTGTTGTTCGGCGCGTTTGGCAGCGCGGCCACAACCACTGCCGCTGCGGAACAAACAGGTTCCATGCGTGAAGTCAGCATGGAAGACATCGCCACGCAAATGGCTTATGCAAAGCAAGTGGTTTTCGTTCCCGGCTATGGCATGGCCACGGCGCAGGCGCAGCACGCGGTTCGTGAGTTGGCGGACACGCTCGAGAAGCGCGGTGTGACAGTTAAATATGGAATTCATCCGGTGGCCGGGCGCATGCCTGGTCACATGAATGTCTTGCTTGCTGAGGCGAACGTTCCTTATTCATCGCTCTACGAGCTGGAACAGATCAATCCTGAGTTTCCAGCGACCGACGTCGCCGTCGTGATTGGCGCAAACGATGTCGTAAATCCCGACGCGCGTGACAACCCCGGCAGTCCGATCGCCGGTATGCCGATTCTGGAAGTAGATCGTGCCAAATCAGTCGTCGTGCTAAAGCGTGGGCAGGGAAAAGGATTTTCCGGTCTCGAGAACCCGTTGTTCTTCAAGCCGGTAACCGGCATGCTATACGGCGACGCAAAGGACACACTCACGCGATTGATTCAGGCTGTGCAGCAAGCGTAACCTTTCTCGTCCAACAAATGTCCGGCAGGCTTCGGCGCGTCGTCTGAAGTATCGCGCGAACGCTGAACTTTGCCGGACTTTGTATCAGCTCTCATTTCGGTTTGCGGCTATTCATATAGGAGACAGAATGCGAAAAATTTTATCCAGTGTCGTTATGGCGGCCGTGCTGGCGACCTGCCTTTCGCCGACGTGGCACCTGGCGCCAGCGCTGGCACAGCGAAAAGTCAAGACAGTAAAAGCGCCGGCTGCTTCGCTGGCCTCACAACGTGGCGTTGATACGATCACTGAAGCAGAGCTGCGCGACTACCTTTCGTTTATCGCGTCAGACGAAATGGAAGGCCGCGACACGCCTTCACGCGGTTTGGATACCGCGGCGAAATTTCTCGCGGTGAACCTGGCGCGTTGGGGCCTTAAGCCTGCGGGCGACGATGGTTCTTACTTTCAAAAGATTGCGTTGCGCCGGAGCTTCATCGATCGTTCGGCAACTCAAGTTCAATTGAACGGGCAAACGCTTTCCTTAGGCGACGACTACATTCCCTTAGCGCGAAATGGCGAGGCGTCCGCGCCGCTGGTCTTTGCGGGCAATGGGTGGTTTGTGAAATCAAAGAACGTCGATTCGTACAAAGGCATAGACGCGAAAGGCAAAATTGTGGTCGTCGTCGGCAGCCCGGATGGGTTTCCCCGCGGCATTGTGCGCGCCGATCTCACCGGGAAACGCGGCGACGACTGGATGAACGCCGGCGAATACGCCGCGAAGCAAGGCGCAGTCGGCATTGTCACGATTCCCGATTTTCAGTACCTGGCAAACTGGGACCGCAACCGCACGCGCATCACGGAACGCGGCACGACGGTCGTAGAAAAATTTCAAACCGCCGGCACCGCGCAATTGCCTAGCATCGTCATTTCACCGCGCGTCGCTAATGCCATTTTCCAGGGGGAGAAACAGTCGGCGAGCGCGTTGTTCGAGTCTGCCTATTCAGGAAACCTGGGTGCGCCTTTCGAGCTAAGTCCGGAAAAGACTCTATCGCTCAAAGTAATGACCAAGACTGAAAGCATTCCGACGCAAAACGTCGTTGCAGTCTTCGAGGGCGGCGATCCAATTCTCAAAGATGAATACGTCGCGCTCGGTGCACACTACGATCACGTCGGCGTGGGCGCACCGGTAAAAGGCGATGCAATTTACAACGGCGCGGACGATGATGGATCGGGAACAACCGCTTTGCTCGCAATGGCGGAAGCTTTGGCCCACGCCCCGAAACGTCCAAGACGCTCGGTGCTTTTTGTTTGGCATGCCGGAGAGGAAAAAGGATTGTGGGGTTCGCGTTATTTCACCGACTATCCGACCATTCCGCTTAATAAGATCGTAACGCAAATTAACATCGACATGATTGGCCGCAGCAAGAAAGAAGGAGACACAAATCCGCGCAACCAGACTCTTTCTACTGCGAACGAAGTTTATGTCATCGGCTCGAAAATGATGAGCACTGAGCTGGGTGAACTGACGGAAACGGTCAATAAGGATTACTTAAACCTCGTTTTCGATTATCGTTTCGATGATCCAACCGATCCGAACCGGTTTTTCTTCCGTAGCGATCACTACAACTATGCCAGGAAGGGAATTCCGATCGTATTTTTTTTCGACGGTGAGCACGAGGACTATCACCGGCCTGGTGATGAGGTACAGAAGATCGACTTTGC
>DATENN010000489.1:0-2806 GCA_035275045.1 Pyrinomonadaceae bacterium | reverse complement strand
CATGTTGCTCCGCTACTGCGGAAAAACCGATCTGGTAGCGCTTAGATTTCCAGACGCACTGATTATCAAACTTTGCCTTTATTCGTTGTTCCTTTCCGCCATCAGCCGGCGGTAGGCCTCGTCTCTTGTCAGACCCAATTCTCGGGCAGCTTTTTTCAATGCTGCTCGATGGTCCATACCTTGCTCTTCCAGCCGGGCTACGATCGCGCTCACACTCGAAGGTTGTAAGTCGTCAGCTTTAACTTCGACTGCAGTTCCATCAATCAAGACAACGAATTCTCCGCGCGATTTTTCGGCGCTGGTAAAGTGCGAGACTAATTCCCCTAGCGTTCCGCGGACGATTTCTTCGTGGATTTTGGTTAACTCACGCGCAACTGCGGCCTTTCGGTTGCCAAGAATCTCATGTGCATCGCGCAGCGCGGCGTCGATGCGATGCGGCGCCTCATAGAAAATCAATGTCGCAGGAATACTGCGCAGTTCCGACAGACGCGAACGCCGCGCGCCGCCACGCGCAGGCAAGAATCCATCAAAGAAAAACTGATCGGTAGTCATGCCCGATGCAACCAGCGCAGCAATCAAAGCGGTCGGGCCGGGAACGGGAACTATCGTTATTTGACGAGCGCCGGCTTCTGAAACGATGCGAAAACCCGGGTCGCTAATGCCGGGCGTGCCGGCATCAGACACAATCGCTACATCGCTGCCGGCCTCGAGCAGTTGCAATAATTCGGTCGCGCGATCTCGCTCGTTATGCTCGTGATAACTGATCGTTTTAGTTTTTATTCCGTAGTGGTCCAGCAGCTTGCGCGTATGCCGCGTATCTTCGCAGGCAATAATTTTGACTTCGCTCAGGATGCGGAGCGCGCGTTGAGTTATGTCTTCGAGGTTGCCGATCGGCGTCGCGACAATGTAAAGCGTCCCGGGCATGGAGCTATTCTGTCATTGAAGCGTTCGCTACTGAAGTGCTCGGAAGAAAAGAAATCATCCATATCTTCATTTGAGATTTCTCATTTGTCATTAGAACTGCGCACAACGCTTTATGGGACACTGACACAGGCGCCAATGGAAAACTGCTTCTTATTGACGTTGACGCCCTTGATTAGCTGCGGCACGACAAATGAGAAACGTCAAATCAGATATGACAAATCTCTTTTCTTTTCAAAACGTAACCTCCACTAAACGAAAAAAAGCCTCGTCCGCGGCTCAGCGAACGAGGCTTTTGGAAGGGCCCGCGTTTTTAGGGTTTAGTTGGGCCAGGGAATTCGGCGCAACCAGTCGTTGTTACGGTTTTGGTTGTTGCGATCATTCCGGCCGTTCGGGTAGTAGCCGCCATTGTTATAGTAGCCTAGCCCGTATGCGTTCGAAATGATACGCAGTTCCTGTTGAATCTGTGACCAGTCGGACGCGACGCGATTATCGAAAGCTCGCGACCGTCCCACGCGGTCAAACTGTTGCGCTTCCTGAATCACGCGCTGTGCTTCATTGCGGCTGCGATTCAAGTCGCGGCCGTTGCCAAACCGTGATTTCAAGTCGCCAACTGCGCGTCTGAAGTCGCGCGCTTGCGCATTCAAATAATCCTCGTTACGCGATCCGTTTACGCGGCTGTTGTTCAGTGCGTGGCCCAGATCTCTTTCAAAGTCCTTCGCGGCCCGATCCAATCGCTGGATTGAATCCTTCAGATAACGATCATCGTAACGACCGTTGCGACCGTAATCCGGATAGCCATACTGGGCGTTCGCCAAAATCGGCAAACACAACGCCATGATAGCGGCTGCGAAAATTCCAAATCTCGCTGTACGTCGATTCATTTTAATTCCCTCCAAATCTTGATCGAGCCGACCGCACTCGCGAGTCCAAAAAAAAGAGTTTTGGTCTGCCCTGTTGTTCCGCTCGATTGGGGAAACCAATTATCGAGCGTCGTGCCGCAGGGCGAATGGCAAGGGCCGTGCCCGACAGTGATACGAGGCTCGATCTGAATAACTAGTCGAATAAACGAATGTTTTCTTGTCGCTGATCTGACTGATGAACCACCGTTATCAGCACAGGCTTCGAAACGGTGCACGGATTTCCGAAATGGTCGCAAACCGTTTAATCGATGCGGGTGTAGTCGATGAGGATGTTGAGGTGACGGCGCACCTGCGCCTCGTTGAACTCGTAGCTCTGTGCGGGCCGCTCGAGCATCCATGCCGGCACGCCTTCCGTGGAAGTTACCAAGCGCAGTTGTTCGCTTGCCGAATCGATGCCGACGTGTCGCACATGTCCGAGCGCCAGGCCACCGCCGCGAATAAAGCCGTGTTTCGGAATGCGTGGCCAGCCAACTTCAACCAGTAATTGGCGCACGCCGTTTTCCAGCCGCAAAAGTTTTCCCGCCATCACTGCGCTGCCAGTGCTGAATTCATAATTGTCTTCGGTGGAGATTTGCAGCGAGGCGCCGTTGCGGTTCATTTCACCCGCGAGGTTGCTGAACGCGGACAACAACCAATCGCAAGCCGTTTTGCGAATGAAGTCGTTCGAGCTGCGCAACTTCAAGTATTCGCTGATATCGTAACGTCCCGATGCGCGCGCTTGCGTTTCGGCTTGCGCCAGCGCGGTGGCCCAGGCGTCGTCGAGATCAAAAGGGATTGGTTCCGCTGACATAGGAATCGGCATCGATTAGAAGGCAGAACTCGCTGGCTACTGCGGGCGATGTTATCATGCTCACACAACGTCAACATCGCGTTTAAACTGCAGTTCTAACTCCCCGGCAAAATTAGCCCCGAGACGAAGTCGCCGATGAAAACATCTTTTTCCGGAAGCTCAACGCCGCTTT
>DATENN010000488.1:0-4704 GCA_035275045.1 Pyrinomonadaceae bacterium | reverse complement strand
TGGAGCTTCAATCAGTTCACCTTTCGACAGACCTTTTTGCTTTGCGTTCTTCCGCTTATCCGCTGATGGGGCGACTGGCGCCGCGGGCGTTGAAGGTGCAGCCGGGGAGGCAGGTTGCGCAGGTGCGGTAGGGGCGGGATGAACGACACCGTGTTCCGGTTCTGCAGGCGGAGGCGGTGCCGCCGGCGCCGGCGGCGTGCCGATCACCGGCTCAGCGGGCGGCGCAGGGGCAGCCGGCGCTTGTTTGCTTTTACCTCTCTTTGTTTTCGCATAGTCGGCCTGCGGCTGCATCGACTCTGGTGCTTCGCCTGCGGTTGTTCCAGCCGTTTGAGCAGTTTCAACAGTGGCTGCTTGTCCTGAGCGCGGCGAACTGTACAGGGCTGCGGCAAATATGACGAGGGCGGTAATAACCAGAGCACCGGTAACTAAACGTGATGTTCGTGCTGCATTTCTTTTTGCGTCAGTTGACATGATGTTTTGAATCCTCCTGCTTAAATTTGAACCGCTGGTCGCGCCTGTTGTCCCGGCCACTCGCCAGCCAAAACAGAAACGGACCACCTTAAGAATGCTCGACGCGTAAGTCGCCGGCGCTCTGAAAATTTCGACGACACTTTCGTCACACGCTTGCTCGCGTTCATCGAATAATTTTCGGCTGACGACCCACACTAATGGGTGAAACCAAAAGAGCGCGCAAACTGCAAGTTGAAAGGTACTGACAAGATTATCGCGCCGCCGAATGTGAACGAGTTCATGAAGCATAATCGCCTCGAGCTCGGCTTCGCTGAGGTGGGCAGAAATTGAGTGCGGCATTACCACTGTTGGACGGCGCACAGACCAAACACCCGGCTCCAGCGTTAACGGCGACAGAACCAACGCCACGTCAGTTTTCATGCCCAGCGTTTGTTGAGCGCGCTTAAGAGCTTGCCATTCGGGGCCGCCATGCGCGCGTTCGCTTTGATTGAGGGCGCGCGAGAAGCGCCACCGCCGCAGCGTCCAAACAAACATTAGAACGGCAATTCCTACTAACCAAATCGTTGTCAGACTTAAATAAATTTTGTCGGTGGGCGGGCGGTTGACGACGGTTGCATTCAATTGATCATTAGCCACCAACGTTGAAAGCGGCGTCGATAATTCCTGAACCAAAACCTGTGTTTGAAAGTCGTTATGCGAACGGAGTGACGGAAATTCAATCCCCGCTTGTTGAGCGAGAACGACAAATGCCAATACGGGGACGAGGAATTTCAGGGTTGCGCTCAGCAAGAAGAGGTGACGAAGCCTTGCGGGCGCTTGGCGCAGTGCGATACAGCCGGCGAAAACTACCAGCACAAAAAGGGTGGTTTGCCACAAATGATCAGCAAAGAGCGGCCACCACCACGCCGAAAGTTTCGTCAACCACTGCAATGCGGTCATTACGCCTTACTCCTGCGCGATCGTTTTGCCGGCGAATCTTTGGCAGTTTCTACCTTAGCTATCGCCCGTTCGAGTTCTTTCAAATCTTGCAGCGTCAGCTGGCCAGTCTCAACCAATTGCGCCATCAACAAACGTGGAGACCCGCCAAATACCTGAAGTAAATCATCGAGTAACCTTTTATGAGCGGCCTTGCGGGTGACCGTCGGCTCAAAAATATGCGCATTACCGATCTTCTTTACGCGGCGAACAGCGCCCTTTTCCTCGAGCCGGTAGATAATTGTCTGCACGGTGGTATAGGCAGGACGCCTCGATTCGGGTAGGCGTTCCTGGACCTCACGCACGGACGCCGTTCCCAAAAGCCACAACGCTCCCATAATTTCCAGCTCGAATTTAGTTAGTTTAATTGGATTATGCCTCGCCACTGATGTTCCCCAAATTGCTATAACTACGATTGAGGTTGAGCCTACTATGATTGTAGTAGAGCTGTCAACAGCAAAAATCAGTTCGCGAAAGAAAAAAAGAACTATTGTGACGCTTTACGTTTCAGCAGGTACCAGCCGGAAGGTAAGACTGCGGCGGCAAGAATAATTTTGACAAGGTCACCAATGAGGAACGGCGCCACGCTGACGATGAATGCCTGCTTCAGCGGGGTATGAGTTACAAACGAGAACCAGGCCCAACCGGCAACAATAATGATTGCCGAACCAGCAGCCATTGCTGCCACCGCCGTTACGAAGCGCTTGTCCCAACCGTTTTCGGCAAAGGCGCCAGTTACAAACGCTGCGGCGGGAAAAGCAAAAAGATAGCCGCCGGTTGGCCCAAGCAGGTGCAACAGACCGCCGTGACCGGCATAAAAGAAAGGCAAGCCGCTTGCGCCTTCCAGCAGGTAAACGATCATCGCCATCGCGCCCAATCGCGAGCCCAGCAACGCGCCAGTCAACAAAACAGCGAACGTTTGCGCGGTGATTGGCACCGGGCCAATGGGAATCACGATCTGCGCGGCCAGCGCGGTGAGCAAACTAAATACAAAAACCAGCGAAACGGAACGAGTCCAATCCATCGGCGCCAGTGCCGCGCCCAATAGTGTGTCAGCGTCGTTGTAGGAGTGAACTGTTGTGCTCATAACGCGAAGTTTAGAATTTCAGCTTCAGAGTTTCAAGACGAAACGCGGCGCAAACCGCAAACTAACATTTGCGCTACGAATTTTTAATCGCCCGCCGCTCTGCTGGCCGCCAGTGCTTCATTAGCTTCAGCCGTGGCCAGAGTTCCGATGCGCATGCCATGGAACGAGCGCCAGACGAAGAAAACTGACACGAGGAAGAAGCCGAGCGCGAGAATGTGCGTCAACGTCGTATCGCCATTGTTTCGCGCTGTCAGACTGACCGCGAGCTCTACCGCAAGCAAACCAAACAGCGTGGTGAACTTGATTACCGGATTCATGGCAACTGACGAGGTGTCCTTAAATGGATCGCCTACGGTATCGCCGACCACAGTCGCATCATGCAACGCCGTGCCCTTCATTTTTAGATCCACTTCAACGACCTTCTTGGCGTTGTCCCACGCGCCGCCCGCATTTGCCATGAAGATCGCCTGGTACAGACCGAACACGGCAATCGAAATCAAATAGCCGATAAAGAAGAACGGTTCAACAAAGGCGAACGCCAGTGTCGAGAAAAACACAGTCAGAAAGATATTGAACATGCCTTTCTGCGCGTACTGGGTGCAGATTTGGACCACCTTTTTGCTGTCTTCGACTGACGCTTTTTCAACACCTTCCAAACGAATGTTCGCTTTAATGAACTCAACCGCGCGATAAGCTCCGGTCGTCACTGCTTGGGTCGATGCGCCGGTAAACCAGTAAATGACGGCCCCGCCAGTGATCAACCCAAGCACGAACGGTGCGTGCAGCAGCGAAAGACCAGTCGTATTTGTCGTCAAGCCATCGGTCAGCGCCATGATGATCGAAAAGATCATCGTGGTAGCGCCAACCACGGCCGTGCCAATCAATACGGGCTTTGCAGTAGCTTTGAAAGTGTTGCCGGCACCGTCATTTTCTTCGAGCAAATGTTTGGCGCGGGAAAAATTGATGTCGACGTTGTAATCGCGCTTAACTTCGCTTTCAATGTTTGGAACTTGTTCGATCAGCGAAAGCTCATAAACCGATTGGGCGTTGTCAGTGACTGGTCCATACGAGTCGACCGCGATTGTCACCGGTCCCATGCCAAGGAAACCAAAAGCGACCAGACCAAAACCGAAAACCGGCGCGGCCACCGGATCAACCATCAATGTGCCGAGACCGAGACCGAGATCGGCGCCCAGTGTGGTGAAGTAATAGGCAATCGACATTAACGCAACAATACTGATCCCCAGCCAATATCCCGAATAATTGCCCGCCACCAGGCCTGACAGAATATTCAGCGATGCGCCGCCTTCACGTGAAGAAGTGACCACTTCGCTGACGTGCCGCGATTTGGTCGAGGTAAAGACCTTGACCAGTTCGGGGATAACGGCGCCGGCGAGAGTGCCGCAGGAAATGATTATTCCCAGCTTCCACCAAAGCGTTTCGTTGCCGCCCAGCACCGGAATGGTGACCTTGGAAACGATGAATGTCAGCACGATGGAAACGATTGAAGTGATCCAGACCAGCGAAGTCAGCGGCGTTTCAAATTGCATCTGATCAGCATTCTTGTAACGCGCCTTGGCAATCACGTCGTTGACAAAATACGAAACGGCACTCGCAATGATCATCATGACGCGCATGACGAAAATCCAAACGAGCAGTTGCACCTGGACGCGCGGGTTCGGCACACCCAAAAGTATGAAGGTGATCAGCGCGACGCCGGTGACGCCGTAAGTTTCAAACCCATCGGCGCTGGGCCCGACTGAATCGCCCGCGTTGTCACCAGTACAATCCGCAATAACACCCGGATTGCGCGCATCGTCTTCCTTGATCTTGAAGACGATCTTCATCAAGTCAGAACCGATGTCCGCAATCTTTGTGAAAATGCCGCCGGCAATTCGCAGCGCCGCCGCGCCCAGCGATTCGCCGATCGCAAAACCGATGAAGCAGGGCCCGGCGTATTCACCCGGAATAAACAACAGAATAAAGAGCATGATGAGCAGCTCGACGCTGATCAAAAGCATGCCGATACTCATGCCGGCCTTGAGCGGAATTGCATAGAGTGGAAAAGGTTTGCCTTCGAGACTGGCGAACGCCGTGCGTGAATTGGCAAAGGTGTTCACGCGAATGCCAAACCAGGCGACGCCGTAACTTCCGGCGATGCCTACCAGACT
>DATENN010000487.1:0-5097 GCA_035275045.1 Pyrinomonadaceae bacterium | reverse complement strand
TGGCTGATAATGCAGTGTGCAAGCAAAAGGCGCGGCGCCCGTCACCGGTCCGCCGCGCCTGTCTTTTTGAAAAATGACTACTGGACTTTTTCGCTGCCAGTGCCTCGTTTGATGCGCACGCCACCATTGGTAGTCATCGCGCGAATCGTTGGACCACCGGAACCGAGGTTTACCGCGATCTCGCGTGTAATCCGGCCCTGCACGGTGACTGGAAAATCAATGTTCAAGTTTCCGTTCACTGTGCCGGTCTCGAGATGTGCGGAATAGTTTTCCGGCAGTGACATGGAAATACCGCCGTTCGTTGTTTTCACATCCATTTCCTCGCCGTCCCAACGATCACCGGCCAGCTCAATTGATAAACCGCCGTTCGTCGTGCCGCCATGCACCGAGCCGCCCACACGTCGCAGTGAAACGCCACCATTCACCGCACTAAATTCGAGCCTGCCCTGGACGTCACTGATTGATATGCCGCCGTTATGCGCCACCAGCGTCAGGTCCGAACGGCGCGGCACAAACACTTCATAGCTCACACTCCAATACTGGTCGCGACGATTGTCTGGTCCATCCGCAAAAATTTTCGCGCCGCCGGTTTCAATGCGCACCTGAGTGGCGAGCGCATCAGCTTCGGCCTGCGTCGGCGCCGCCGTCTGAATGCGGGATCGCAAGAGCACTTCGTTACGGTCCCAACCCTTCACCGACACGCCGCCGTTTTGTCGCGCATCAACGGAAAGCGCGCCCGCTGGCGCCAGCGTCTGCTCTTTTATTTCACAATGATTCGATAGCCGGTCGTCGTTCCAATTGTCGCGACAGGCCATGCTTTTATCTTGATCAGCAAAGCCGACCATTGCAGTCATAAGCGTCACGATAAAAACGAGCGCAGCACGTCGTAGCCAGGTATTCATATCAGTCTCCTCAAAATGTTTAGTGTCTCGGATTGCTCTTCGCGTGGTTCTGACGTGTAAACACCGTGAGTCCGAAAATTGTGACAACTTATCGGCGAGGGAACTAACTGCGCTTGCTGAGGGCGAAAATGCGCGGGATTCCCTGCAAATCTTGATGAATATCGAGGAGTTGCCAGATCGCCGGGTCGACTAGATTACGTACTGCGTCATGCTGGTCATAACCAATTTCCAGTACCAGAAAGCCATCGGGCTTCAAAAAACGGGACGCGTCGTCTATTACCCTCGTAATAACTGCAAGCCCGTCCGGCCCCGCAGTCAGCGCGACTCGCGGTTCAAAGTCACGCACTTCGCGCTGCAAACCTTCCACGGCATGTTCGGCAACATAAGGTGGATTCGATACGATCAGATCGAACGTTGGACCGGTTAATTGTTGAATCGCGGCGAAGCAATCAGAAACGGTAAATTGGATTCGATTATCAACACCGTGCTGTTGAGCATTGCGAGCTGCAATCTCAATCGCAGCTTCCGAGATGTCCAACGCAATCGCTCTTGCCTGCGGCAGCGACTTTAGCAGCGCAACGACGATACACCCCGAGCCGGTTCCGACATCGCAAATAAAAGGCAACTGAATTTGCGAGACTAGCGACAGTGCCGTTTCAACCAGAATTTCAGTTTCAGGACGTGGGATGAGAACGTCTCTGCTTACTTCAAAGTCAAACCCAAAAAAATCCTGATGACCGGTGATGTATTGCAGCGGCTGACCTGTCGATCGCGCTTCAACCAGTTTTTTATATATCTCGAACTGCGCGTCCGTAATTTCTGCGTCTGCATGTGCGATCAGGTAGGTGCGATCGCAATCCAGCGCATGCATTAAAAGCCATCCGGCTTCACGCCGCGCTTCAGGGACACTCGCTCTGCGAAGCACATTCGACGCTTCGAGTAAAGCTTCTGCGATGGAAATTGTCATAACCGGACTCGGTGCCGAGAGCTCGGGTCACAATTAAATTGTATTCGTCGCCTGGGTTGTCTTACCGGAACTTGCCGCTATAATTGCGAATTCAATTAGTTCAGTCTGTCGAACGGGCGCGACTGCGATTTCGGGAACGAAAAGCGTATTGAAAGTTTCTTGAAGTCAACACGGTACGAGTCTCGTTCCTCCCGTATGCGACAGAACCTCCCGGCCATTTCGGTTGTGGAGGTTCTGGCGTAAATAGGGGGTGAAGTTTAACAACGTTTCTCTTAGGAGCAACAGGTGGGCGCACTTTCAAAAGCAATCCTTTTATTTGCGATGAATTGGCTCGATGCCCAGTTGACGATCCTGTGGGTGCGTCTGAACATCGCAACCGAAGGAAACGGTTTCATGGCCCGCCTACTCGACCACAGCGAAAGCTCATTCCTCTCAGTCAAACTTATCATTGGTGCTCTCACTGCTTACACCCTTTATCGTTGTTCAGAGATTCCACTAGCGCGTCGCGGTCTGAAGTTTGTGCTGGGCATTTACCTGCTGTTGATGGTGGTTCACGCGGCCACCGGATTTTCCGCGCTGGGCTGGCACGCTCCTGTAACAGTTCTCACTTATTTCGTTAGTTTGCCTAAGTCTTTTCTTGGCTTCTTTGCCTAAACGGATTCACTCCGAACACCAATCGAAAAACCGGAACAGATTCCCAAGATCAGCGTTTAACCCGATACCGCCTGCGGTTCAAAATCCGTCTTTTTGCAGGCTTGCATGGGGCTTCGAGAAGGCCTAGATTTAGGTCGAAACGATGAAACGCGCAGCAAAACACGCAACCAGCAGTCGCGCGTTTGGCATCGTATTGATGTAATCAGTCATAACCGTGAATAACTTCATAACCAAGAGAGAAATTGCCATGTATAGACTTTCAGCTCGACAGATTTTACTCATTGCGTTGATATCGGGATTGTTCGCCGCAGGTGTTATCGCCGTGGTCGATCGCGTATCAAATCGCTTGCAGCCGGCCCGGGCCGCCTTCTCGGTAAATGCGCCCGCCAACGTTAGCGATCCGGCGACGGCAAGTGACGAACAAAACAACATTGAAATTTACCGCACTCTTTCGCCGGGCGTGGTAAACGTTCATTCAACCTCTTACGGACGCGACTTCTTCGGCTTTGTCGAACCGCAGGAAGGTTCGGGCTCCGGTTCGATCATCGACCAGGAAGGCAACATCCTGACCAACTATCACGTGATCGAAGGAGCGCAAAAACTTGCGGTCAGCTTTGGCGGACAAAAGAACTACGCGGCGCGCGTAGTAGGCGGTGACGCTGATACTGATCTTGCCGTCATCAAATTGATCGAGATGCCGAAAGAGCCGTTGACAATTGTGCCGTTGGGAGATTCCGACAAGCTGGCCGTCGGCCAAAAAGTGTTGGCGATCGGAAATCCATTCGGTTTGGATCGAACCTTAACGACGGGTGTCATCAGCGGCCTGCAGCGTCCGATTCGGGCGCGCAACGGACGCCAAATCGAAGGCGCAATTCAGACCGACGCGTCGATTAACCCGGGCAATTCCGGTGGTCCATTGCTTGATTCACACGGGCGAATGATCGGCATCAACTCGCAAATACTTTCGCCGTCCGGCGCGTCAGCAGGCGTGGGCTTTGCTGTGCCGGTAAATATCGCGAAGCGCATCGTTCCTGAGCTCGTTCGTTCAGGCGAAATTCGGCGGCCCAGACTTGGCATCATTCCGCGCGACGTCGAAACCGTGAAGAATCAAATTGATCTTCCGGTGACCGATGGCGTGCTGGTGTGGCAAGTCGCGCCGGGAAGCGCGGCCGCCAATGCCGGATTGCGTGGTCTTACGCAAACCGAAAATGGCGACGTTGCCTTGGGCGACATAATCGTGGGTATCGATGGCGAGAAAGTACCGAACAACGATGAACTCTATCGCCTTCTCAACAAGCACCAACTTGGCGACGTAGTTCAAGTACAAATACTTCGGAATGGGCGACGCATCAGCGTGCCGGTCCGCTTGACTGAAACGCCCGAGACGCGTCGGGGCAGAACTTAAGAAAGTAGCAGGCTCCAGGTTTCAATTTCAGAGTTTAGATTTTGAATTTGAAACCTGGAACTGAACTAAAGCTCGCGTGGACCAGACCAATCACTTCTTCAATATTGGTTACGGCTGGCTATGTAAACACTGCAGCGCCGAAGACGCCGAGCAAAAACGCCGCGGACGCGAACAATCCAGCGACGCCGTCCTGGCGCTCGCCAGTTGGGCTGACGAATCACATCAAGCATTAATGTGCCGGCGCTGCGGCATCGTAGAAACGGTCCGCGGTCCCAACGCTTAACTCCCAAAACATTTCTGATAGTCAAGCAAGCTGCGCCGGATTACATCCTGGGCTTCTTTGTGATCGTATACGTCCACAATTTCAACCCGTCGCGGAGCTTCGCCGGGTAATTGTTTGTAACTGAGGAAGTAGTGCTTAAGACGATCGACCACCGCCTCGGGACAATCGGCGATGTCCGTTAGGTGGCCATAAGCGAGATCGGATTCGAGGATGGCTATGATCTTGTCGTCAGCCTGTTGGCCATCGATCATTCGCAAGCCGCCGATCGGTTTGGCATTAAGAAAAAAGTTCCCCTGCGCAAAAGTCTTTTCTGTCAACACACAAATGTCCATCGGATCGCCGTCGCCCTTGATCTCTTTTATTCCGGTGCGTTGCGCGCACAAGGCGGCGACCTCTGCGCCACAAAACGTTTGCGGGATGAAACCGTAAAGCGACGGGCACATCGATGAAAAGCGTTGCGGCCGATCGACACGCAGATGTCCGGTGACTTTGTCGAGCTCATACTTCACCGCATCCGTGGGCACAATTTCAATGTAGGCATTAACCATTTCCGGCGCCGCGGCACCAGCCTCAACGCCGTGCCAGGGATGCGCCTGAAAAAGTTGAGGCGGCCTTCGTTTAGGTTCGTTATCGGCCATTTCTTTTAAACTGAACCTCGTCTATTACTGCAACCTGGATACTGCGCTACTGTGATCTTGATGATTTGTAGTGGATGACTTTTACTTGCTCAAGAGTAATCAAACCGTCCTTGATCATTTCATCGAGTCGCGGCACAAACGCGTTCACTTTTTCAAGACTGTCAACGATTTCGATCACCATCGGCAAATCTTCCGACAGTCGCAAAATCTTGGCGGTGTGCAGCACGCTATTTCGTCCGAACCCCATC
>DATENN010000486.1:0-2405 GCA_035275045.1 Pyrinomonadaceae bacterium | reverse complement strand
GGCCACGGAGTGCCGCCCCTACAAGTTAATGCCTTAGGTTCGGACGCGAGAGAGGAAATATGTTCCGGCGGCGGCGAAGATCACAAGCGGCGACCACCCGGCAACCGAGGGTCGCAGCAGACCGTGATTCCCGAGTTGCTGAAACCCACCACTGACCGCCCAGTACGCAATACCCACCACTACCGCCGCACACAACGCGATCACAGTTCCCTTTCGGCCAAACGACACCGCCAGCGGCATACCGATGAGCGCCATGATGATGATGCCGAATGGTCCCGCGTATTTTCTTTGCAGCGCCACGGCGAGTGCTGACACGTCCATGCCGCGCTGTTTTGCCGCATCCAAATAACTGCGCAGATCGCGAGCACTGAGTTGTGAAGGTCTATCGGTCGTGGGTTTGAAGACTGCCGGCGATTCAACTCCGGTGAAAGTTATCTCGGCGTCCGTGCGACGCTCGACTCCCATGCCTTTCAAAGCAAGGGTTTCCGCTTCGCTGATCTTCAGATGAGTCGGATCCGACCAGACGCCGCTCTTCCCGTTTACCACCTGCTCGATATGTACGCCTTCCGAATCCAACTCATAGACAGTCGGTTCGATCAGTCTTCCGTCGTCACCAAACTCGTATGAATAGAACCGCCGTGTTTCTGTTGAAGCGAGCCATTGGCGTCCAGTTCGCGTAGTAGCTCGCGCCTCGCCACCGCGAATTCTCGCGCGCAACGCATCCTGCCTCAGGTTAGCTCCGGGCATGATGCGCTCCTGGACAAGCCACGATCCGAACGCCATCGCGAGTGCGAAGCAAAGCCCTGGCAACATCAAGCGATAGACACTCTGGCCCGAAGCCCACCACGCAATCGCCTCCTGTCGTTTGGCCAACAACGCATAAGTGACGAGCACTGAGATCAGCATCGTCGCCGGGAAAAGTTCGACAGTAATCAGCGGCAGCAGAAACAAAAGATACCTGGCGACTAGACCGGCGCCCGCATGAGTTACGGCAATAAAGCGCCACAGCTCGAACAGCGTGAAGATATTGAAGATGGCGACCAGCGCGATGAAGCATACGATGAAACTCAGCGCCAGCGAGCGAAACAGAGTCGCATCCATCAGGTTGGGAAAACCGAATGCAGAAAAGCCGCGATGTTTTGTCTGCCGCGTTTTCGCTGAAACGTCTGTGTCTTTCACTCTCCGAGGCAGGATGGAAACAGAAGACACGAATGGAAGTCGCTTGACGAAGAGAAACAACAGGCTAAGGCCGAAGATGAAGATCGTCGCGAGCCATGGTCCAACATAAGGCGACATCGTGCCGACGCGCGCCAGCGATTCACCGAGCAACGAGATCAGGTAATAGACGATGACCACGATCAGCGTCAGTAAAATACCAACGCTGCGGCCGCCGCGCCGGATTCGTAATCCGAGCACCGCTGCCATCAACGCAAAGAAAAACGGCGCCACCGAAAGAGCAGCTCGCCGGCTCAAAATTCTGATCGCTTCCTTTTGTTGCGGTGGTGTTCCGGAAGAGACACGCTCACGCAAATCACTCCAGTCCATCGCGTCTGCGTTTACGTCTTGTTGATTCAATTTCTCAACAAGTTCAGCGCGACCGGTGTTAATCGAAAACCTCAACTGTCCTAGACGCTTAACGATGTATGTCTTTTCCCCGGCGCTACCGAGCGGATTTGTGGTTGGGGCCTGCGGCTGCGCGGTTGCGTTTGAGTTTGGAAATTCTGTGGCGAGCACGTCAGTCAAAACCAATTCCGACTGATCGCCCGACGAATCGATTCGACCCGAACGTGCAGTGTAAACCTTGTCGCTATCAGGGCCTTGTTCGAAGATGAAAACACGTCCCCACGTACCTAATTGTTTGTCGCCATCGCGCACGTAGATCACGTAGCGCGGTAACGTGTTGAAAGTTCGCGGCTCGACAGGCGACTCCAATTTTGCGAGCGCTCCCTGGAGCATGATGCGTTCGAGGTCTCTGGCAGCCTCCGGTGCTTCTTTAAGGTGCAGGTAGGCAGTGGCGCCTGTGAAAACCAACCCTATCAGCAATGCTGGCCAGATCATGGTCCACGAGCCGATGCCTGCCGCTCGCATCGCGACTATCTCACTGTCACTTCCCATACGCGAATAGCCGATGATGATGCCCGCGAGAGTTGCTAGTGGAATGGAGAAAATGAGCACCCCGGGTAACAAGGCGGCGCCAATGCTGCCCAATAGCGGGAGAGGCAAGTCTGTATAGATGAGAAGTTCTGCCAGGCGCGCCGCCTGTTGCGCAAACAGCACCGCGGTGAGCATCAACAACGAGAGAAAAATGTACGGCGCCATCGCGCTAACGATATAGCGCGGGATGAGAAAGTGCTTGAAGTTAAAGTAATTCCTCAATATCTGATTTCTGCTTGCATCAACTGTAG
>DATENN010000485.1:0-11785 GCA_035275045.1 Pyrinomonadaceae bacterium | reverse complement strand
GTTGAACGCCGCGCGTTTTCTCCGCACGTGAGAATCGTTCAGGCGCAGTGTGGTGACGATGCGGGAATTCTTGGCGCCGCCCGGCTGGCGCTGCAAGCTCGGCCGGTAAATTTTGGTTTATCTTAAACTATTAATGCCATCACTAATTATCCACGGGCATTTCTATCAGCCACCAAGGGAAAATCCCTGGACCGGTATCGTAGAGACCGAACCGGACGCGGCCCCGTATCACGATTGGAACGAGCGCGTTTACGCCGAGTGTTATGGTCCAAATGCCGCCGTGAAATTAAACCCTCACGAAGTTGTCAATAACTACGCCAACCTCAGTTTTGATTTTGGTCCAACGCTGCTTTCATGGCTTGAACGGGAACATCCGGAGACTTATTCGCAAATCATCGCCGCCGACGCGCAGAGTGCGCAACGACATAATGGCCACGGAAATGCGATCGCGCACGCTTACAATCACCCGATCCTACCGTTATGCAACGATCGCGACCTGAACACGCAAATTCGATGGGGCCTGGCTGATTTTCGTTATCGCTTTGGCCGAGCAGCAGAGGCGATGTGGCTCCCTGAGACGGCCTGCAATGACGGCGTGCTCGAGGCCTTAATTGAACATGGCCTTCGCTTTGCCATTCTCGCTCCGCAACAAGCCACTCACGTTCGAAATACAAATGCCGAATGGCAGGACGTTTCTGTTGCCAACCTCGATACCAGTCGCGCGTATCGTTGGCCACATCGAACAAACAATGAAAAGTTTATTTCGATCTTTTTTTATGATGCGGACGTCGCGCATGCGATCGCGTTTGAACAGGCGTTGTCGTCAAGTGAAGCGCTGGCCGGCTTGATGAAGCAAAAGATTGGTGCGCGCGAGATGCTGAACGTCGCGACTGATGGCGAAAGCTATGGACATCATCACAAGTTTGGTGATCTGGCATTGGCCCATCTGACAGCACACGCCGCAATTGAGCGCGGGCTTACCCCAACCAATTATGCCGAGTTCTTAGATCGCCATCCGGCAACCATCGAAGTAAAAATTAGTAACGGCCCCACTGGCCAAGGCAGCTCATGGAGTTGTGTTCACGGTGTAGCGCGCTGGGCGCGAGATTGCGGTTGCCACACGGGTGGCGAATTCAACTGGAACCAGGCGTGGCGCACGCCGTTGCGCGCCGCACTCGATTTTTTGAGCGAAGAGGCAGCGTCGGCGTTTGAACAAACGCGTGGCGATTTGTTTACCGATCCATGGACAGCCCGTGACGACGCAATCCATTTGATCCTGGATCAGTTTGAGTTGCGTGAGGAGTTTCTCGAACGGAATGCAGCGCGTCCGCTAAATCGAGCAGATCAACAACGAGCACTTCTGTTTCTTGAAATGCAGCGCCACGCGTTGTTGATGTATACGAGCTGTGGCTGGTTCTTTAACGACATCTCGGGCATTGAACCGATCCAGATTTTGAAGTACGCCTGTCGTGCTATCGAAATCATGGCGCTGCTGAAGCTGCCATCGCCACGCGGCCGTTTTCTCGAAATCTTGAGCGAAGCGCACAGTAATCGTCGCGAGCTAGGCAACGGCGCCGACATTTATCGCAACTTCGTTGAGCCCGCTAATCCGTCTTTTGATCGAAGACGCGAAGTTATGGCCTCTGCATGACAAAGAAACCTTCTGCAAATGATGGCAAGTTGCGGCAACGTGCGTCAGCAACAGCAGTGACAGCGCCGGACCGTTCATCGCTGTTTGGTGAAATCGATTTGCATTTGTTTGCTGAAGGAAAGCACGAGCGAATTTACGAAAAGCTCGGCGCCCACCCGACGCAAATCAATGGCGAAGACGGAGTGACGTTCGCAGTCTGGGCGCCCAACGCGGAAAGCATCAGCGTTGTTGGCGACTTCAATAGCTGGAATGGCGCAGAGCATCCGATGCGCCGCATCGCCGACTCAGGCATTTGGGAACTTTTCATCCCTGGATTGCAGCCGGGCGACATTTACAAATACGAAATTCGCTCGCCGGACTTGCCTGTCTTTTTGAAAGCAGATCCTTACGCATCGTTTGCCGAAGTCCCGCCGAACAATTCATCAATAATTTTTAAGTCGAAATACAATTTCAGAGACGCAAAGTGGATCGAAAAGCGAGCCACGATGCAACACTTTCGCTCACCGTTATCCATCTATGAAGTGCATTTTGGATCCTGGCGGCGCGTAGCGGAACAAGAGAACCGCGCCTTTACTTATCGCGAAATGGCGGCGCCGATTGCTCGCTATGCGCGCGCGATGGGTTTCACTCATGTCGAGTTTCTGCCGCTAAAGGAATTTCCTTATGGTCCATCATGGGGTTATCAGGTCAGCAATTATTTTGCACCGTCCGCGCGCTATGGCACTCCCGACGATCTGCGTTACCTGATTGATTATCTTCATCGAAAAGGCATCGGCGTAATCATGGACTGGGTGCCGGCGCACTTTCCAAAAGACGCGTTTGCGTTGGGACGTTTCGACGGCTCGGCCTTGTATGAACATCTCGATCCGCGGCAAGGCGAACATCCCGATTGGGGCACCTACATTTTCAATTATGGCCGCAACGAGGTGCGGAACTTTCTCATTGCAAACGCGCTGTACTGGTTTCGCGAATTCCACATCGACGGTCTGCGCGTGGACGCCGTCGCGTCGATGCTCTATCTCGATTACAGCCGCAAGGAAGGCGAGTGGATTCCAAATCAGTTCGGCGGCCGCGAAAACCTGGAGGCGCTCGCTTTTCTTAAAGAGCTAAACGAGGTCACACATCGCGAATGCCCCGGCACAATGATGATCGCCGAAGAGTCAACTGCCTGGCCCATGGTGAGTCATCCAACATACACGGGTGGATTGGGTTTTGATTTCAAGTGGAACATGGGTTGGATGCATGACACGCTGAAGTACTTTCAAACCGATCCGTTATTTCGAGCAGGCAATCACAACGCGCTGACTTTCGGTTTGGTCTACGCGTGGAGTGAAAACTTTATTCTGCCGTTATCGCACGATGAGGTTGTGCACATGAAGGGCGCGCTGCTCAACAAAATGCCCGGTACCAACGAGCAAAAATTCGCGACGCTGCGCGCGCTGTATGCGTACATGTGGGCCCACCCGGGCAAGAAGTTGCTTTTCATGGGTGGCGAATTTGGACAATGGCGTGAGTGGACCGAAACAGAAAGTCTCGATTGGCATTTGATCGAAGACCCGTTGCATGGCGGGTTACAAAAGTTGTTGCGAGACTTGAATCGAATTTATCGCAAGCATGAGAGTCTGTGGGAAGCTGATAGTGAGGCGGCGGGATTCGCCTGGATCGACGTAGATAACGCCGCCCAGAATGTGATTGCGTTCCGTCGAATCTCCCCCGCGGCGCAAACGGAAATAATTTGTGTGTACAACTTTTCGGCGCTGCCGATTGCAGAGTATCGATTGGGCTTGCCGCGCGGCGGACGATACAAACCGCTGGTCAACACGGACTTTCCAAAATTTGGTGGTACGACCGTCGCGACATACAAACGACTTAAAGCGGAACAAGTCGCGCATCTTGGTCTGGATTACTCGGCAATAGTTTCGTTGCCGCCGCTTTCAGGCCAGTGGTTTGAAGCGCCGCCTGCCGAATAAATTTCTTATGATCGACTGGAACCAAATCCGCAAAGAATTTCCGGTTACGGAGAATTCAGTTTATCTGAACACTGCGGCCGCTGGACCACTCGCGCGCGCCACGATGCAAGCGGCTGCCGATTATTACCGGTTGATGATGAATGACGGTGACATTCACTGGGACGAATGGCTGGCGAAGCGCGAACAGGTTAGACAAACCATCGCGCGCTTCATCAACGCCGAGCCGGACGAGGTGGCGCTCACCACAAATACTTCCAGCGGCATGAATGTGATTATCGACGCGCTCGCGAATCACGGGGAAGTGATCTCGTGCGACCTCGAATTTCCTGTTTCGACTCTGCCCTGGATGAACCGCCGCATCCCGCTTCACCTCGTCAAATCAATTAATGGCGAAGTCGCCACTGAGAGCATTCAGGATGCGATGAATGTCCGCACCGGCGTGATTTGTCTTAGTCAGGTGCAATTTTCTAATGGGCTACGTCTTGACCTGGAGGAACTAGGCGAAGCAAAAGGTGGGCACGCACTCGTTGTGAACGCGGCGCAGTCGGCGGGCACTTTTGCGATCGACGTCAAGCGAATGAAGATTGATGCGCTATGCGCGACCGGGCACAAGTGGTTGCTTGCAGGGTACGGCAGCGGTTTTGTTTACCTGTCGCGCGATTTAATGGCCCATACCAAGCCGCACGCGATCGGCTGGCTGAGTCTTCAAGATCGATTTGCAATGCGAAATGATGAAGCACACCTGCGCCACGACGCTGCGGCGCGAGCAGAACTGGGCTGTCCGCACTACGCGGGAATTTTTGCGCTTGGCGCTTCGGTAGAAATGATTGCCGGCATCGGAATTTCGAACGTCGAGACACGCGCGCTGGTACTCAATCGCTATCTGACTGATCGACTAACGGAAGCTGGTTGGAGCGTACTGTCGCCGCTTCGCGACGAGAAGACGCGTTCGGCGGAAACGCTGGTGAAGGCCGACAATCCAGGAGAGTTAGTAACTACCTTGGCGCGCCAGAAAATCATTGTCACGGAAAAACCGCAGGGAATTCGCGTTGCCACTGATTTTTTCAATAATGAAGATGACATCGATCAATTGATCGAAACGCTGCGAACGCAATAAAAATCTGCGCTAGTCACGTTTTGAATCAGCCGCTATAATCCGCCACACAACTGCACATTGATTCGGAGGAAACGCGATGACGACAGAAAAGACTGCTACCACCTCTACGCCTTTTGAATCTCAACTAGTGAATGCGGTGATGACGCGCTCAATGCTCAAGCACCCGTTCTATGTTGCCTGGAGCGAAGGCAAGTTAACGAAGGACGTCTTGCAGGAATATGCCAAGCAGTACTACGCGCATGTTCGCGCGTTTCCTACTTATGTCAGCGCGGTTCATTCGCATTGTGACGATCTGGAAACGCGGCAACTGCTATTGGAAAACCTGATTGAGGAAGAGCGCGGCGCAGAAAACCATCCCGAGTTGTGGCTGCGATTTGCCGAAAGTCTCGGCTTGACGCGCGATGAGGTGCGCAACGCTAAACTATTGCCGGCGACGAAGCGGTCCGTCGCTCGCTTGAAGGAATTGACCCAGCGCGCCGATTATCGCCAGGGGCTGGCGGCTCTTTACGCTTATGAATCGCAAATTCCTGAAGTCGCGAGTACAAAACGCGCAGGCTTGAAGGAATTCTATGACCTGGACGATGAACGTGGGGTTGCGTTTTTCCGTGTGCACGAATCGATCGACTTGCTTCACAAGGATGTCGAACAGCGCATCCTCGAACGCGAGTGCTCGACGGCTGAAGATAAAGAGCGAGTTTTGCAGGCTGCTGCGGCCGGCGCTGATGCATTGTGGGGATTTCTCGACGGCGTCAGCCAGGCTTACTTGCCGGAAGCAATGATGTGCTAGACCGCTAAGATTTCTTTTCATTCACGCGAGTACCGTTGTCGAAACGTAGGACAGGCTTGCCTGCGTTTCGACAATTTTGCATTACAAACTGAGCCACGTAACATGTGCTGGCCGTGATAGCGTTTCTTAAGTGCGTTAAATGAATATCCATTCGGTTCTTCGCTTCCTGTCACTAACTCTAATTGCAATCGTTGTCCTGAGCGCCGCCGCGCGCGCGCAAGAGACGACCGGCAACATCTCTGGTCTCGTCAAAGATCAGACTGGCGCGACAATTTCCGGCGCCACGATCACGGTGACCGATCCGGCGCGCGGCTTTCAGCGTACCTTCCAAACAACTGACGACGGTACCTTCAACGTCACCGATCTGCCGGCGAGTGCGTACACGGTCTCAGTTGAGATGGCCGGTTTCAAAAAATACCTCGCGGACGTACAAATAAACGTAAACGATCGCCGATCGTTGGACATCGTTCTCGAACCGGGCGAGGTCAGCGAACAAGTTACGATCGTGGCCGAACCGCCAGTGGTGCAGGACAGTCCGACACAACGAGGATTAATCAGCGGCGATCAAATTCGCGAACTGCCTCTTAACACCAGAAACTTTGTACAGCTCGCATTGTTGAGCGCCGGGGTCAACTCTTCAAATGGCAGCCAAATTGGATCCGGCGCACTCTCAGTGGTCCAACTGTCGATCAATGGGGGCCGCACTTCTTCAATTAATTGGTTGGTTGATGGCGCGCGCAACGTCGATACCGGCTCGAACCTGACCCTGCTAACCACACCGAGCGTTGATGCGCTTCAGGAATTTACGATTCTTACTTCGAACTATGCGCCGGAATTTGGCCGCAATGGCGGGGGCGTCATTAACATCGTCACGCGCTCAGGCACGAACGAATTCCACGGCACGATGTACGAGTTCCTGCGCAATGACGCTCTAAATGCGCGCCCGCCATTTCAAGTGACACCGCTGCAGGGAATCAACAAGTTAAACGGACAGCCTCGTTTTAAGGCGCCACTGAACTACAACGATTACGGCTTTACGATTGGTGGCCCTCTTTACCTGCCGCGGTTTGGCGAAGGCCGCAAAGCTTTGTATGACGGCCACGACAAAACTTTCTTTTTCTATTCGCAGGAGTGGCGCAAGACCAAGTCAGTAAACACAGCGGTTGGCACGGTTCCAACGGTCGAGCAACGCAACGGAATTTTTGCCGGGACGATTCGCAATCCTTTCACGGGCGTTGCTTTTCCCACCGATGCGGCGGGCAATTCAGTTTTCACGTCGTTCATCGATCCCAACGCTGCGGCAATTCTGAAATTTATTCCGCTGCCTAACGAGACAACACCCGGAACAAACATTCTGAACCGGTTCAGGCGCGCCGTGCCGGTGGCTTCGAATGTTGCTCAGGAAATTCTGCGCATCGATCACAACTTCAATACCAACTGGACGATCTTTGGCCGCTACATTCAGGAGAGTTTTTCGCGGAACGATCCGGGTGGAAACCAGTTTCTCGATCCCTTCGCGATAGGAGCCACAGCGGGTACGCTTTACCCGAACGTGGCGGCCCAAAACACGAGCACGCCGGGCAAGAATTTCGTAGTCAACGTCAAGACGATCATTTCGCCGACGATGATTAATGAAGTGGCGTACGACTACGCTTTCAACGCGGTGATCACAAGATTTGCGGGTACTGGTTTGCGCGCAAACGCGCCCGGTTATACGTCGCCGGAACTCTTTCCCGGCACCCTGCAAGGCGCACTACCCAGTTTTACTTTTAGCGGTGCGACAGCCAACTTTTCTTTCGTCAGCCCGTCACAGATCGAAAACCCGAGCCACACTCTCCGGGACAACGTAACGATTGCGCACGGCGCGCACACTTTTAAATTTGGCGGTTCTTTTTCTCGCGAGCAGAAAAATGAAAATGCCGGCAATTCGCTCAACGGCAGCTATTCTTTTGACGGCTCGCGATCGGGAAATGACCTCGCGGATTTTTTGCTCGGAGCGCCGCGCACGTACGTTGAAGATGAAAACGAAGTGTTCGTCAAATTGCGTTACAACACGACGGAGTTTTATGCGCAGGATTCGTGGAAGGTCACGCCACGGCTGACCCTTGACTATGGCGCGAGATACTCGCTTTACGACAACCCGATTGATGCCGGCGATTTGCTGATATCTTTTCGGCCTGACTTGTACAACCCCGCTGCCGCAGTCCGTATTGATCCAGCCAGCGGCAACGTCATTAGCGGCGCCGGCGATCGGTTCAACGGGATCATCTTTGCCGGTCAAAACTCTCCTTATGGTCGACGCGTCCAAAGCAGTGATCGCAAGACGCTCGGGCCACGCATCGGTTTTGCTTATGATCTGTTTGGAGATTCACGCACTGTAGTCCGCGGCGGTTTTGGCATTTACTACGATCGCACGTTGGTAGGTAACGTCGAGCAAAATGCATTTGCGAATCCGGCTATCAATTCACGCGCAACGATCGATAATCCACCGCTCTCTGATCCTTCCGCCGGCGTCCCGCGAACCACCGTCCCAGTGATCAGTCTGAACAGCACGGGCGATCCTTTTCGCGTGCCGCGCACCTATCAGTACAGTCTGTCGTTGCAACGCGAAGTTTTTAAAAACGCTGTGCTCGAGGTTGCATATGTCGGCACGGCCGCTCGCAACCTGCTACATCAGGCGAACATTAACCAGCCGGTACCGGGGGCGCAGGCGGCCTTGACCGCGCAGTTGCGCGCAAACGGAACTATCGGCAGCACCACCAGAGTCTCGATCAATGCGGTGCGGCCATTCCTGGGATATGCGTCGATTACCGATCGCCGCACCGAAGCGGCGAGCAACTACAACTCGCTGCAACTGACTCTTAACAAACGAATGTCCCGCGGACTGGAGTACGGCGCCGTTTATACCTGGTCCAAAAACCTGACGAACGCTTCGACCGATCGCAGCGACTCACCGCAGGATCCGTTGAATCTTGACGCCGAACGCGCGCCGTCTCTGTTTGACCGCACGCATATTTTCACTTCGCACATTGTTTATGAGCTACCGTTCTTTCGTAAGGGGACTAAGCTGGCGAAGTTGTTGTTGGGCGGTTTTCAGGTGACGGGAATTTACACTGCGCAGAGTGGGACGCCTTTGACGATCACGCAAACGATCGCGGCTTCCACTCCAACCGGATCATTGTTCGCTTTTTCGGATCCGCTCGGCACCGGCAGTACGTTGCGACCCAACCTGATTGGCGACCCCCACGGCAGCGGTAACGTCAATCAGTGGTTTAATACAGCGGCGTTTGCGCCGGCATTTTTTGCGTACGGTTCGGCCGGGCGCGGCATCGTTCGGGGTCCCGGTATCAATAATTTCGACCTTGCAGTCTTCAAGAATTTTCGTTTCTCAGATCGAGTAAATCTGCAGTTTCGCTCAGAATTCTTCAATGTTTTGAACCATCCGCAGTACTTGAATCCGGGCACTGCTGCGACCTTCAACGTCGATCCCACTGCGCCTGCCGGATCCTTTCCGGCTCGCTACATTCAGACGAACACCACCTTTGGCGTCATCACCGGCACGCGCGATCCACGCAATATCCAATTTGGTGTGAAGCTAAATTTTTGAAGAACCGTAACAGTTTTTCCAGTTGCGTCGCGCAAGTTTCTGATACATAGTTACGGCACCGGCGCGCCTCTACTTTATTCCAGGCCGTCGTACTCTGGCTGCTCAGCGGCAAGCGTCTCCCTGGAAAAATTTTGATTGACGGACCAGCAAATGCGCTTGACGTTTGGCAGCTACAGAAATGCCACCACCACCGCCCTGATCTGCGCACTATTCTGCGCGCCTCTTTTCGCCCAAACACCAACCACACCGCGTTCCGACCAAGAGGTTGTTCGAGTCGAGACCAATCTCGTCCAAACTGACGTGATGGTTTTTGATAAGCAGGGTCGTTTTGTCGATGGCTTAAAAAAAGAAAACTTCGAGCTTCGTGTAGATGGGCAACCAAAACCAATCGACTTCTTTGAAAGAATTACTGCCGGCAGCGCGAACGAAGAAGCACAATTAGCCGCCGCGCGCGGCGCAAAGCGGGGAGAAGAGACCGCGGCAAACGCTCCCGTCCCGTTGGATCGTGGCCGCCCGATCTTTTTCTATCTCGACGATCTTCATCTCGACCTCGCCAGTCTAAAAGCGGCAAAGAAAATGATCACCGGCTTCATCGACAACCAGATGGGGCAAAACGATGAAGTGGCGATCACGTCAGCCAGCGGCCAGATCGGATTTTTGCAGCAGCTTACCGACAACAAAACGGTGCTTAAGGCCGCGCTGAATCGAGTCAGCCCGCGCGCTTACATAGTGCGTGACGGCGAGTCGCCGCCTATGACGGAATATCAGGCGCTGCAAATGGAGACGGTGGATCGCGATCTACTCGGATACTTCATTTCTGCAACAATCGCAGAACACCCCGGCATGGATCGAATCACTGCCGAAAACATCGTCCATAATCGGGCACAATCCGTCCTCAGGCAGGCAAATACTATTTCCCTGGCCACGCTATCGGGACTCGACAGTTTGGCGCGGTCGGCAAACGCAGTCAGTGGCCGCAAGTTGGTGTTTTTCATTTCGGGTGGTTTCTTTCTCAACCATCAGGAAAGCGCAGTCGATCGGTTACGACGGGTAACGTCAGTAGCTGCAAAAAATGGCGTCGTGATTTACGCCATCGATGCGCGTGGCCTGGTAATCGGTTTACAGGATGCGAAATCCGACCAGGGATTTGACTTGACTGGCGCCCTGGCCCGTTCGGCAATGGGAGAGTTAACAGCATCGCAGGATGCATTGAACGCCCTTTCACGAGACACGGGCGGCAAGCCGGTTTTCAACACTAATGACCTGAGCGTCGGCCTTACCAAGGCCTTGAAGGACACTTCCATTTACTACTTGTTGGCCTGGAAGCCTGAAGGCGAAGCACAACATGCGAGCAAGTTTCATCGCATCGAAGTGAAGGTGATTGGCAGGCCCGAATTAAGCGTTCAGGTGCGCCGTGGTTTTTTTGACGTCGAACCTGAACCGGTGGCGGAGAAAACAAAAGCAAAGCCGAACGAGCCACCTGAAAAAGCGCTCGAGACCGAGTTGCAGCGCAAACTGGCTACACCGTATCCGGTTCGAGATATTCCGCTGTCGCTTGACCTCAGTTATCTCAGCACGTCAGACAAGGGATGGATGCTGAATACGATGATGGAAATTCCCGCTTCCTTCTTAACGTTTCAAAATGTAAGCGGAAAAGAAACGGCGAAGGTAAAGGTCATAGGATTTTTTTACAATGATCGTGGCCAGGTCGGAGGTTCATTCAACAACGAAATCACAGTGCAGCCGCGCGGAAACGGCGCCGGCGATGACGGCTCGATCAAGTATAACTACCCACTTTATCTGAAGCCCGGCCTCTATCATGTTCGGGTAGCTGCGGAAGACGAAAAGAGTGGCCGCGCGGGCAGCGCGCATGGTTGGGTTGAAGTTCCCAGTCTCGAGCCGAATCAGCTTGGCTTGAGCAGCGTGCTGGTGGGCTTGCGTCCCCCTGCCAGCAACGGTGGCAGTACAGCGGAGGTGACTGAGACGCTGACCAACTCAGTCGATTTTAGCGCCTCGCATCGATTCGAGCACGACGGCAATTTGCGATTTGTGATTTTTGTTTACAACGCGACGCTGACGCCCGATACCAAAACTGACCTCGCTCTCTCGATACAAATGATTCGCGACGGCCAGCCGGTAGTAACCACTCCGCTCAAGAAAATTCCCACCGACGGCGCGCCGGATCCCAAACGAATTCCTTACGCCGGCGAGATTCCCCTGAAAGGCCTGCCGTCCGGTCGTTATTTGCTGCAAGTGACTGTAATCGATAGGCTTTCAAAACAAAGTGCCTCACAGCAGACTCGTTTTGAAATCGATTGATTATTGTTCGTTGAAACAAAACCAACTAAAGAACAACTGCTTGCCGCGGCAGGTAAGACTGTGCCGGACGTGATTGCGCCTGGACTGAAAGTGCTGTTCTGCGGCATTAATCCGGGCCTCTACACCGCTGCCGTGGGCCATCACTTCGCTCGTCCGGGCAACAGATTTTGGCCGGCATTGTTCGCAGCCGGCTTCACTGATCGACTGATGTCGCCGTTTGATGAGCGCGAATTGTTAGTAAACGGTTACGGCATCACGAATGTGGTAATGCGCGCCACTACGACCGCCGACCAACTGACGCGTGATGAGTTACTCGTCGGCGGACGTAGCCTTA
>DATENN010000484.1:0-4609 GCA_035275045.1 Pyrinomonadaceae bacterium | reverse complement strand
GGTCATGCAGCAACTGCGCGGTGCGCGACTCGGTCTGGCGGCTGTTGTCGATCGAAAGAACAACTTTCGAGGAATCGTTGCCATCGAGGATTTGGTTCGCCATCTCGTTTCGACGGGCAATGCTTAACGCCGTCGTGGCAGGGCGCGTCACTGCCGTGCACGCCGTTGGGATCTAGCCTGCTCGCACCAGACCTGTGTCTTCATCGCCAAGAATTCGAGCGCAACTTACCAATGCGACGTGCGAGAAAGCCTGAGGAAAATTTCCCAGCTGACGCTTTGCGTGCGGATCGTACTCTTCCGAGAGCAATCCCAGATCGTTGCGCACATCCAGCAAGCGCTCGAACAATTCGCGTGCCTCTTTTTTTCGGCCAAGCAGATGCCAGCAATCGGCCATCCAAAAGGAACATGGCAGAAATACTCCTTCGTCCCCCGGCAATCCATCCACGCCTGTTTCCTGCGGCCGATAGCGCAGGACGAAACCATCCTGCATCAGTTCGCGTTCGATTGCCTCAATCGTGCCGCGGACACGTTCGTCAGTAACGGGTAGAAAATCGGCAAGCGGCATTGTAAGCAGGCTCGCATCCAGCGCATCAGAGCCATAAACCTGGGTGAAAGCTTTCTTCTTCGGGTTATAGCCGCGCTCGCAAACCTCGGCATGAATTTGATCGCGAATTTTTTGCCAGCGATCCAGGTGTTCGTCTGCCGCGCATTCGCAGTTCTCGACTAACTTGATGGCGCGATCGAATGCCAGCCATGCCATCATTTTTGAGTGGGTAAACTGCTGACGACCGCCGCGGACTTCCCAGATTCCTTCGTCCGGCTCCTGCCAATGCGATTCCAGGAACTTCAAAATCGCGACCATGAGCGACCAGTCAGGCGCAGTCATTTTGATTCCCGCACAATCACCCTGCCATACCGCGGCTAATACTTCGCCATACACATCGAGCTGAAACTGGTTCGCCGCCGCATTGCCTACCCGCACCGGCCGCGAATTTTCATATCCTGACAGCCACTGAATCTCATATTCGATAAGTCGGCGTTCGCCGCTCACCCCGTAGATCGTTTGCATTTGCGCCGGGCTGCCGGCGATGGCACGCAACAACCATTCCCGCCAGGATTTCGCCTCCTCGCTATAGCCTGCGCGCAATAACACGAGCAAAATCAGCGCGGCATCCCGCAACCAGCAGAAGCGATAATCCCAGTTGCGAACTCCTCCGATTTTCTCCGGCAACGAAGTGGTAAGCGCCGCAACCAGGCCACCGGTAGGCGCATAGGTCAATCCTTTCAACGTGATAAGTGAGCGTACCACCGCATCGCGCCACTTTCCTTCGCTTTGAAATTGTTTCGCCCAGTCTCCCCAAAATTTTTCAGTGTCGCGCAACGCGTGCTCGGGATTGATCTTTCTAGGCGGATCCGTGTGAGACGGGAACCATGTAAGCACAAACGGAATGCGGTCGCCTTTAGCCACAGTGAACTCGGCTACCGTTGTTAAATCTCTCCCGTGAGTTTCAACCGGCGTTCGTAAGATCAACGCATCAGGACCGGCGACTGCTTCGAGTCCGTCGAAACGCTTACGCTGTCTCACCCACGGCACGATGTACCCGTAATCAAAGCGAATGATCAGCTCCATGTGCATCGAGACTTTGCCGCGTAACCCTTCGACGATGCGCACGATGTCCGGGTTCTCGCCGCGCGGCGGCATGAAATCGATCAGGCGCACCGCGCCACTTTTGGTTTCCAATTCTGTTTCAAGGATGAGCGTTTCGCCACGATAACGGCGACGCACCGCTTTTACCTTTTCGTCGGGAAAGAACCGCCAGTGCCCATTTTTGTTATCTCCGAGTAGTGACGCAAAACATGCCGACGAATCGAACCTTGGAAAGCAAAGCCAATCGACACAGCCGTCGCGACTCACCAGCGCGCCAGTTTGCGTGTCACTGATAAAACCGTAGTCCTCGATCTGTGTATTCTTCTTCGCCACTTATCCTCTTCCTCCTGCTGGTGCTCGTGCTGTAGCGTGCGCTGTCTCAGCGCATAACTTCTGCGCACAACGAGAATCCGGTGAGGACAGCGGACACTACAGCAACAAGTTCATTCTTTATTCGGTTCTGTAGAGGCGGCTGTGTCGGTCGCGTCCGCTAATTTCGCAATCTCATCACGCGTTAATCGAAACACCGTCCATTCGTGCATCGGTGTTGCGCCGAGTGCGCGATAAAATTTGATCGCCGGTTCGTTCCAATCGAGCACCGCCCATTCCATCCGCCCGCACCCGCGATCGCGCGCGATCTTTGCAAGCTCCACAAGCAATGCACGACCATAACCTTTGCCACGCTTCTCTGGCTTAACGAACAAATCTTCGAGGTAAAGACCCGGCCGCCCGAGCCAGGTAGAAAAATTGTAGAAGTAAACCGCGAACCCGACCGGTTCCTTTCCTTCAAACGCAAGAAGCACTTCCGCCGCCGGCTTCTCACCGAACAAAACATCAACAAGCTGTTCTTCCGTTGCCGTGACTTCGTTCGGCGCCCGCTCGTACGTCGCCAGATCGCGAATGAGCTGCAGAATGATCGGCACGTCATCAACGCTCGCGGGACGAATCTGGGAATTTTCACGGCTTTTCACTCTGATGCTGATTTTCCATGACCTGTCGACGGGCGCAACTGCTGCGAGCTGTAGCCGGGATCGTTGATCCCGGTTCCGGGGCGGCGTCCATGCGAATTTCTCAAATGGAAAAAGGAAAATGTCTCGACATCTCTTTGCGCCCCTTTTTAAGATTCGAGACTGCACTTGCATCCATCACCCACGCCAACAACAACGCCAACGGCCACAGCGACTCCGAGGTTGAATCCAACTCCGCGGCCTCGTCCCACGCAGGCACCGCGCCCGTAGCTTCCGCTTGTGAAAAAGAAACACACTGCTCAATCCGCTTTCTTGAATCTCTGCATTTCGCTTGGAATGCTTGTCTTTGTTGCCGGAATCCTTCTCGCCCTGTTTGCGGCAACGGGTTCGCAACCGTTCACTTACGAGCGCACACCGCATGTTCCCGCCGGCGGCGTATATGAAGCGTGGGTCGCCCGCTACAATGGAACCGGTAATAGTTACGATGAAGCTATAGGTGTTGCGGTTGATAACTCTGGGAACGTTTATGTCGCTGGAACAAGCTTCGGATTGGGAACATTGAACGATTACGCCACCATAAAATACGACTCAGCTGGGCAGCAACAATGGGTGGCCCTCTATAACGAGCCCGCCCATCCCGATGAGCAACTTAACGCCATGACGATTGATGCTTCGGGCAATGTTTACGTAACGGGCCGAAGCGGGACAAATAACATCCCCTACGTGTGCACCACGATAAAGTATGATTTAGCTGGTCAACAACAATGGATTGCCCGCTACAACGCCCCGAACGGAGCCGGTGGCCAGGCCATCGCGGTGGACAGCTCGGGCAACACTTATGTTGCGGCGTACGGATCCAATCAGCCGAACACGCTCTTCTGCGCGACGATCAAATACAATGCCGCTGGACAACAGCAATGGGTCGCGGAATACCACGGTGGCAGCGGCGCTGACTATCCAGCAGCCATAGCTGTCGACAATGCGGGTAACGTTTATGTGACCGGCACAACCCAAATTTGCCAGGGGAGCGATTACCTCACCCTCAAATATAACTCGGCCGGCCAGGAACAATGGGTCGCCCGCTACCATGGACCTCAAGAGCCTTTGGACGCTGCCAAGGCCATCGCCGTTGATAACTCGGGCAATGTTTATGTAACAGGGAGGAGCTTCAACGATTACGCGACAATCAAGTATAACGCGACGGGGCAACAGCAGTGGGCGGCCCGTGAAGTCGGCGGTGAAGGTAATGCCATTGCGGTTGACGGTGCTGGCAATGTTTATGTAACAGGCCGGAAAGTCGCGGATTACGGCACAATCAAGTACAACGCCGCCGGACAACAGCAGTGGATGGCGCGCTACAATGGACCGCCGGGAAACGGATCTGATGTTGCCACGGCTATTGTCCTCGACGGCTTGAGCAATGTTTATGTGACCGGACGCAGCCAACGAACAGGTCCCGTCAGCGATTACGATTATGCGACGGTTAAGTACAACTCAGCTGGTCAGCAACAATGGGTTTTTCGCTACGATGGCCCTGGAAACACGGATGATCGAGCCGAAGCCATGGCCATTGATACCCTGGATAACGTCTACGTTACAGGCATAAGCGGATCGGGGAGTGGTTATGATTTTCTGACGATAAAATATGGACAGGGGCCTGTTCCTACGCCGACGCCGACAGCAACGTCAAGTCCCACGCCAACAGCGACAGGGACAGCGACGCCAACGAACACCCCAACTCCAACACCGACCGGTTCTCCGTGTCCAACTGCTACAGCTACGCCGACACCATCAGAGCATGGGGGCACACCGACCTCTACCCCAACGGCGACGCCTACGCCCATGCAGACGTGTTGCCAGTACATAACCAGCAGCGGAACTGGTTCAATCGTCGCGGGGATAATCGACACAGGCAACCACTGTGATAATTGCCTTACCCAAATTGCGTTTCCGTTTCCGGTGACCTTTTACAATTCCACCTTTACGCAGGCGT
>DATENN010000483.1:0-4347 GCA_035275045.1 Pyrinomonadaceae bacterium | reverse complement strand
CCAGGGCGATGGCATCGTGAGGAGTGTTGATTTCGCGCGGCTGGCCATCAACGATAATTTCGCCGCTGTCGGCCTTATAAAAACCGTACGCGATGCGCATCGCGGTAGATTTACCGGCGCCGTTCTCGCCAACGATGGCATGAATCGTCCCCGGCTTCACGCTGATGGTCACCGCATCATTCGCCAGCACGTTGCCGAAGCGTTTTGTTATGTTTTGGAGAATTAACAAGTTTGGTCTTAGGTCTTAGGTCTTTGGTCTTTGGTGTCTGGTCATTCTGATTTCGCTAACGAAGCCTTAGCTTCGAGCGTGCCGATGGAACGCAAGTAAGCATTAAGCTTTGGTGTCAGTTCTTTTATGAGCGGCAAAAGCTTGTTGATTTGTTGTTCCGTAAGCAGCTGTCGCCTGTAGGCCCTTCGCAACCAGTGCTGCACTTCGTATAAAGATCCGCGAGCTACTCTAAGAAAGCGCCGGATTTCCGGATTCGTTCCCCGTCCGCTACCCTCAGCGATATTCGCGCCAATGCTATCGGCGGCCCGCACAAGCTGTTTACCGATCGTGTCTTGCGCCAGTGGATTCCAAACGGCGACAATTTGCCAAACGCTGTCGGCTAGTTGTTCGGACAACTTGTAAATCTGCAAATTCTCAAAATTCGTTTTAGCCATCTCACTCCAACGTTAGGGGTGAGCAAAATACTTTCAAGCGGCCTGACCAAACAGGCGAACCACTCAAGCGGCTAAAAAAAGCAAAGACCTAAAACCAAAGACCTAAGACGAGGGGTTTACTGTGTCATCCTATCAACAACCTTAATCTCGCCGGCGATGATTTTTTTCTTTGCTTCTTCGGCTTGCTGAATCATCTCCGGCGTTACCAGGCTCTTGTTATTCTCGTCCATCGCATAGCCGACACCGTCTTTATCTAAGCCGTAAACATGAAAGCCTGCTTGAAAACGTCCGTTGACGACGTCTTCAACAATGGAATAGACGGCGTTGTCCACGCGTTTGACCATGCTGGTAAGTACGTAACCCGGCTTCACCATGTTTTGGTTAGAGTCGACGCCGATGACAAAGTGAGTCGCGTGGCCATTCTGTTGGCCCGCTTGTTCGACGGCGTCGAATGCGCCGAGACCGGAGTTGCCCGCCGCAGTAAAGATCACATCGGCGCCTTTGCCGATTTGTGCCAGCGCCAACTCCTTGCCCTTGCCCGGATTGTTCCAGGCTGAGTCCGTCACGCCTACGTAGTTTTGAATCACGCGAATGTTCGGATTCACGGCCTTCGCGCCTTCTTCATAGCCGCCTTCGAAGCGGTGAATCAGACCAATGTCCATGCCGCCAAGAAATCCGATCGTGCCCGTCTGTGATTTCTTTGCCGCCAGCATGCCCACCAGATACGAACCTTCGTGCTCTTTGAAAACGAGCGAGGCAACGTTCGGAAGTTCGCTTACACCGTCGACGATCGCAAAATGAATATTTGGATACTCCTTCGCAACTCGTTCCATGATGGGCGCCTGGGCAAAACCGACGCCAATGATCAAGTCATAACCGCGCTCGGCAAACGCGCGCATCGCCGGTTCAATCGAGTTCGGTGTTCCCGGTTCGATATCGCGCAGCACGATGTTCAGCGACGGCTTGCCGCAGGGCGTCCCGTTCGGCAGATTGCCGGTTTCAGCGCACTTAACGCCGGCGAACGCCGCAGCATTGAAGGAACGATCGTCCTTGCCGCCGATATCGAAAACAATGCCTACGTGTATTTTGGATTTGTCGTCAGCGCTGTAAGTAGTGCGATTGCAGGCGGCGCCAAACACGGCGGCAAGTAACAAAACACACAGCATGGACCAGACGGCGATGAAGTCAGCTTTGGGCAACACCGACTTCCGGATTCTGAATTCTGACTTCTGCTTTTGGTGTGTCATTCGTTTATTACTTCCTTAACCAATGGCAATGCATCCACTGCCAGGTCGCCGATGTGATAGGCGGCTTGTATGGCGCTCGCCGCTTCCTGCGCTCGAGCTGCATCACGGCAATAAACCGTACCGATACTTTGTCCGGCTTCAATTGTGTCAGCAATCTTCACGTCGGTAATGAACCCGACGGTCGGATCAATCTGATCATCGATGCGCACGCGTCCACCGCCAATCGCCGCGACTGCGTGACCGATATCCGCCGTATTAACTTGGGTAACGAATCCAGCGCGCGGCGATTCTACCTTAAACGATTCCGTCACCAAAGGCAGGAATTTATCGGGATCGTCGCACACGCGCGCGTCACCGCCCTGCGCAGTTATGTTCGCGCGAAATGTTTCCAGCGCCTTGCCCGACGTCAAAATGTTTTGCAGCCGATCGCGTGCAGCCTCGAGGGATTCATCGACGTTCGCGAGCACCAGCATGTGAGCGGAAAGTTCGATTGAAAGATCGAGCACGGGACGCGCGCCGGCATCTATGTTGCCCTTCATCAGCTCGATACATTCTTTGACTTCAAGGGAGTTTCCCACCGCACGTCCCAACGGTTGATTCATGTCGGTGACTAGGGCGCGCGTGCGAATGCCACACGAGTTTCCTGTTTTGACCAGCGCGTGGGCCAACTGTTCCGCGCGCTTTTCATCGGGCATGAACGCACCGGAACCGACTTTTACATCGATCACCATCGCATCGAGACCGGCCGCGCCCTTCTTCGAAATAATCGAAGCGACGATCAGCGGGATTGCTTCGACGGTCGAAGTCGCATCGCGCAACGCGTACATCTTCTTGTCGGCGGGCGCTAATTCCGCCGTCTGGCCCGACATCGCATAACCAACTTTTTGCAAAACGTTTTCGAATTCAGTGGCGCTCAGGTTTACGTTATAGCCGGGAATCGATTCCAGTTTGTCGAGCGTGCCGCCCGTATGGCCCAAACCGCGGCCCGAGATCATTGGCACGCATACACCGCACGCTGCAACCATTGGCGCGATGAGCAACGACGTTTTGTCACCTACGCCACCGGTTGAGTGTTTATCAGCTTTCGGTTTTGCGATTGACGAGAAGTCGAGGATGTTGCCTGAGCGCAGCATGGCGTCTGTCAGGATTTCCTGCTCGGCTTCGGTCATGCCGTTCAGATAAATCGCCATCAGCAAAGCGCTGATTTGGTAGTCAGCAATCGTCCCATGCGTAACACCTTCGATGAAGTAGGCGATCTCGTCGCGCGAAAGTTCAGCGCCGTCTCGCTTCTTACGAATGATGTCTTGAGGTCTCACAGAACTTCTCTGAATCTGAAATCTTCTCTGATCTGAAATCTGAAATTCGTTGTTTGGCTTTGGTGTTTGGTTTTGGTCTTTGGTTAGATTTTGTTCTCGTTTTGAACGAATAAGCGTGTGCTTTTACAAAGACCAAAGACCAAAGACCGAAGACCAAAGACCACGCCTATTGCCCCGTCACCAACACCACCGCCTGGGCCGATACCGCAAGACCCTCTCCTACAGCATCAAGTCCTTCCGCGGTCTTTGCCTTGACGCTCACACAACCCACCGCGACTGACAATGTCTCGGCAATGCGCTCGCGCATTGTTTGAATGTACGGGCGCAGGTGAGGCCCCTCAAGCGTGACCGTCGCATCAACATTGACTATCTGAATGTTGCGCTCATGCGCCAACCAGACTACGCGCGACAAAAGCTCCATGCTGTTCGCGTTTTTCCATTGCGGATCGCTATCGGGAAAATGCACGCCCAGATCGCCTTCACAAAGCGCGCCGAGGATCGAATCGCTGATTGCATGCAACAGCGCGTCGGCATCCGAATGCCCTTCGCCGCCACGTTCGAACGGAATGTGCACACCGCCAACCATCAACGGTTTACCTTCAACCAATCGATGGATGTCGCTGCCAATGCCGATTCTGAACATACAATGGTCCGTTGTTTCTTGTCAGTTGTTCGCTCGGTCTTTGGTCTTCGGTTTTTGGTCTTTGAATTTTGAACTTTGCACTTGAACTCTGAATTAACTGCGTAGCAGTTGCTCCGCAAACGCCAAATCGGCGGGCGTAGTGATCTTTATATTGCGCTCGCTTCCTTCAACGATGGCGACGCCGATGCCGAGACGCTCGATCAGCGAACTCTCATCGGTTAACGCGGGATCGTTTACGTCGACTTTTTCGTACGCCGAGCGCAGCAGCGAATAGCGAAAACACTGCGGCGTTAAAGCCAACCGCAGATCGTTCCGCGATAACGTCTTCGTCACTTGCCCATTCGCAACCTGCTTGACCGTATCGACCGGCGCGCGCGCGAGAATGGCTGCGCCTTTCTGCTGCGCTGCGGCGACGGTGCGTTCGATTTCTTCAACTGTTACAAACGGACGAACGGCATCATGGACCGCAACGATATCG
>DATENN010000482.1:0-6402 GCA_035275045.1 Pyrinomonadaceae bacterium | reverse complement strand
CAGATCGCCGCCTCCAGTCGCCACAAAAGTCAGATCCAGATCATGCGCGCGCGCGTTGCGACACACGTCGAGCGCCAGCACCTCAGCGCCGCCGCGATTCAGCGAATCCAAAATGTGCATTACTTTCATCGAGAACTTAGGCGGTTCATATAATATAGAAACTTGATGGCAACGCCACTAAACATCCCACGGCAGGTTGATGCCGCGCAATCTGTTTCAGTGGTCGTACCGTCTTTCAATCACGCAAGGTTTATCGAAAGGACCTTGCGATCGATTTTTCGCCAAACCTGCACGCCTCTAAAACTGTTCGTGATCGATGACGGCTCGACGGACGAATCGCCAGCCGTGGTTGCTCGAGTTTTGAAGGATGCGCCGTTTCCTGCCGAGCTGATCGTGCGTGCTAATCGCGGACTTTGCACCACGCTCAACGAAGGTTTAAGTAAGACCAGCGGCGAATTCTTCACCTACCTTGGGTCGGACGATGTTTGGCTACCTCAGTTTTTAGCTGCGCGACTCGAGATGTTGACGTCACGGCCGAAGGCGGTGCTGGGCTACGGTAATGCTTATTCGATTGACGAGTCGGATCGCATAATTGATTGCACCGTGGATTGGGCGGCTTATGCCGACGGCGATGTCCGCGGCATGTTACTGACCACGCTTGCTCCACTCAGCCCGACCGTCGTTTACCGGCGCGCGGCCGTCGAGCGTTACGGTTGGAATGAAGAGGCTGCACTCGAGGACTATGAACTCTATTTGCGGCTAAGCGGCGACGGCGACTTTGCTTTTGATCCTCAGATCCTGTCGGCGTGGCGCCAACATGAATCGAATGCCAGTTCGAATATGGAACTGATGTTTCAAGAGCGGCTTTCGGCCCAACGCCGCGTAGCCAACGCCATGCACCTCGACGAGGCTCAACTTAGGAACTATGCGCGTATCGCCAGGTTTCGGAGTGCGCAGGAATTTATGCGCAACGGGAAGAAGAGGCGTGCATTGCAACTCTGGCGCGAAGGAAAAGCGGCATCTTTGACTGAGGCGATGCGCATGATGATTGGATTAATGACCCCTTCTCGGCTGGTCAGGTCGCGCCGGCAAGGCCGGCGGCGCGAAGCAATCGAACGGTACGGTTCCATCTCACTTAGCTCTTAATAAACCCGTAAACATCCTGATGATTGTCCCACCCGTGTTTAGCGAAAAACACTTCACGCAATTTTCCTATCTCAACTATGCGACTGCGGATCCATTCAGGCGACGTCAGCGAAACTCCATAATCCGCCATATATGGATAATCGGTATACGCGTATCCCTCCTTCCGATATGATTCAACCATTTCAGGAATGACGGTCTTCGCGATACCGTAATCAAATTCGCGGGTCCACATGCGATCGCGCACGCGATCACCGGCGGCGGTGAAGAACAGCAAGCCATTCTGCGACAGATGCTGATCGAAGAACTTCATTAATGCCACGATGCGCGTCTCATCGAGATGCGTAATCAGCGAACCACACCAAATCAAATCAAAAGAGTCGGCAAGCGAAAGCGTTGCCAAATCAACCCGCGAGTAGGCGCCGCTCACGTCAAATGTTTCAGTGCAAAAATCTACGCCGTCAGTATCTAAGTCGCATGCGGTGATTGCCGATTCGGGAAAACGATTAACCAGAAAGCGTAAGACTCGTCCATGACCGCACGGCAAATCAAGTATCCGTTTGGGCTCGGGAAGATTCGAGCCGGAAAGCGCGGCATTGATGCATTCAATGGCCGAAAGTCCGACGCCGAAGTAATGATCCCCATCGCCTTTGTACATGCCGTCCTTCGGAGAAATGCGACTCTCGGTCTTTTCCAACAGCGCCTGCTGATGCTGGTCCAGTGAAGTCCGTCGCAGTAAATTCGCTTTCTGCTTTTGCGTGCGCGCCGGACGCGCGCGCACATGGCGGCGAATGTCGCCCAGCCGGCGACGAGTTTTTCTTATGAGATTGGTCATTTTTCAGGGCAAAAATTTATCAGGCTTTGACGATAAAAACCTGACCCGGCACGATTTTCATTTCTTTGAATTTTGAAGGCCGGTGCGGCGGGCGCCCGAGGTCAGGCCGAGTGATGTCGGCCATACCGCACTCGTCGACTAACTCTTTCACAAAGCCGACCAAGCCGTAGTCATGACTGTGGAACTGGCCGCGATTGATGAACCGCTTACCATATTCTACAAGTCCGCTTAAGAACGGCACTCGGTCGGCCTTTTTCTGAAACAATGAAATGCCAGAGCGCAGTTTGAAGGCAAACCGCCGAAAACGGAGATTCGGCCGATAATTGTAAGAGACGCCGTCAAAAAATTGCCGCCAGTAGCCGGTGCTCCAATCCTCAATAACATACAGGCCGCCGGGCTTCAGATGATAGTCAAACAAGTGCCAGAAACTGATGCGGGTCAGTTCTCCGATATGGGAACAGTCATCAATGATCACATCGAAACCTTCCGGAGCATTTTCCTCAGCGATGCGGTCGAGCAATTCTGTGTCCTGCTGTCTTCCCTGGTAGACGTGTATCCGCCCGCTGGAATCGTCAAGCTGCACCAGTTGTAAATCGAGTCCTACGATAATGCCCTTGCGAAAGTAATCGCGCCACAAAAGCAAAGATCCGCCGTGGTAAATTCCCAGCTCGAGCAACTTGATGTCCTTATCAAGCAAGGGCAAAAAATATTCTTCGTATCTTTGTAGATAATGCGCGTGTTCTCGCTTGTCGGTATCGTAAGCCCGCGCATCCAGTTTGCTATCCATTCTCTTGTGCATCCATAGCCTGAATTGGCGGAAAACAATATCACAAGCCTGCTTGACCGGTCCGCGATTGCCTGACTAGACTGCTGCCTCGCTAAGCCGCCCTGCTATTCTCCGTTGGGTTCAGCGCGTTATCATCGAAGCGGATGAAACCCATCATCGAAGTAAACAACCTAAGTAAGCGCTATCGAATCGGCGCGCGCGGGCATAACAGTTTCCGCGATGCCGTTGCCGCCGGTTTGCGCGGCTTTCGGAACGGGCGAACGAATTCCAACAAAACAATCTGGGCATTAAGAGACGTCAACTTCGCAGTAAACGCGGGCGAGGTGCTGGGCGTCATCGGCCGCAATGGCGCCGGCAAATCAACGTTGCTGAAAATTCTGTCGCGTATCACAAAGCCTACTAAAGGTCATGTGGAATTACACGGGCGCGTCGGCAGCTTGCTGGAAGTCGGCACCGGTTTCCATTCGGAGTTAACAGGTCGCGAAAACATTTATTTGAATGGCGCGATTTTGGGGATGACCAAGAAAGAAATCGACGGCAAGTTTGACGAGATCGTATCGTTTGCTGAAACGGAAGAGTTTCTCGATACGCCGGTCAAACACTACTCGTCCGGCATGACGGTGCGACTTGCGTTCGCAGTCGCGGCACACCTTGAACCTGAGATTCTGATCATAGACGAGGTGCTGGCGGTGGGCGACGTAGCTTTTCAGAAAAAGTGTCTGGGCAAGATGAACGAAGTGGCCCAACATGGGCGAACTGTTATTTTTGTTAGCCACGATCTATCGGCGGTCAACGCGCTTTGCAGTCGCGCGATTCTGCTGCATGAGGGTGTGCTCGTGAAGGATGGGCCAACCGGCGAAGTGACAGCTCATTATTTAGATAAAGCAAACCAGATGTATTCTGCGATTACCTGGGTGGACCTGAATCCAAATCAGGATGCAGAGGTGCGTCTTCATTCAGCGACGGTCGTGCAGGAGGGGAAAGAAACGCGGGCCATCGACTGTCGCCTGCCTTTCACGCTTTCATTCGAATACGAAAAACACGTTGCGCTGCCCAATGCTCGTTTTTTCATTTTGATTCGCAACGCGAGGGGCGAGGCGGTATTCGCCACTTCCGATTATGACGCTATCAACGACCATCGCGACGACGACCGAATGGGACGCTTCATCAGCAACATAAGGGTTCCCGCTGATTTATTAAAAGCCGGCAATTACTTTGGCACCATCGGCGCGGACGTACGAAATGAACGAATTATCTTTGCGGCTGACGATGCGTTTGATTTCGAAGTGTTTGAATCAGGTGATGACACCTTCGCGGAACGGCACAAACGTCCCGGCTTAATCGCGCCCATTCTTGCGTGGGAAACCGCCGAAGTGCGTTCACAGAACGACTAACACCTTTTGCGCTTCTTAAAGAAAAAGCTAAGAGAGAATCTTTCGCTTTCCTCGAAATTATTCCTGCGACAGTGCGCAGCGACGACGGCGGCCGCGTTACGAAACATCGCGAATGCTCCTCAAGCGGCGGTTCAGCGACTGGGTGATATCGCCGAGGGACGTGGTCTACCGGCGCCGCGCTGGGCAAAATCCATACGTTACGATATTCAACCGCCACCTGCGGCATCGATCGATCTGAAAACGCCGGTAGCGGACCTCAGTACACAAGAACCGATACGCAACAAGGCGCGCTCGATTCAATCCTCGATTGTCATTCCGGTATTTAACAAGGCGGCATTTACTTTCCAATGCCTGAGATCGCTGTTGAGAGAAATCGATCTGGGCGAGACGGAAATTATCGTCGTCGATAACGCTTCGTCGGACCAGACCGCAGAGGTGCTTTTGTACTTCAACGATTTCATTCACGTCATAACTAACGAAGAAAACAGCGGCTTCGTCGATGCTTGCAACCAGGGCGCGGCTGCCGCGCAAGGCGAGTTTTTGGTTTTTCTCAACAACGACACGGAAGTATCACCGGGATGGCTAAAACATTTGGAGCAGACGGCGCAACAAAATACAGATGTCGGTGCCGTAGGTTCAATGTTTCTATACCCCGACGGCACGATTCAGGAAGCAGGCGCGATCGTGTGGAAGAATGGTGAGGCCCATCATTATGGTTGGTCCGCTTCACCGGATGACCGGCGATTTAACTTCGCGCGCCAGGTTGACTACTGTTCTGCTGCTTCGCTCCTGATCAGAAAAAGTATTTTCGATCGGCTGGGCGGTTTCGATCGTCGTTTCGCTCCCGCGTATTACGAAGACATCGATCTCTGTTTCGGCGTGCGGTCGCTCGGGTACAAGGTCATATACCAACCGGCATCTCGGCTAATCCACTATGAGGGCGCTACCGCCGGGCGCGATGTCAAAAAAGGTGTCAAGCAATTTCAGATTATCAATCGAGAACGATTTGTCGAAAAATGGCGCCGCGAACTTGAACACAAACACTTCGAAAAAGATTTGCAGAACGTGCCGGCGGCGGCGCGCCGGCTGCTTGGTCCAACGGTGCTGGTTTTTGACGAACGCGTTCCCACGCCCGATCGCGACGCAGGCAGCGCGCGCATGTCAATGATTCTGAAGGCGCTGGCTCAGTGGAGTCACGTGATTTTCATGGCCTTCAATCGCGCACCAGAACCACGGTACGAGGCAACGCTATGGCAAGCGGGCATTCAGACGGCGGATATGATTGACTATCGTCGCTTGTTGAAATCTCAAAACGTGACTGCGGCCATAGTCAGCCGACCGTTGCTGGCGAAAGCGATGATTCCTCGTATTCGCCGTGCCGACTTAGATGTGACGGTGGTTTTTGATATGGTCGATGCCTATTTTATCCGCCTCCAGAGAGAGGCGTCCCTATCCCAAAACGCGGAGATGGCGGAATCCGCCCGCAAATATCACGAACTCGAGGTGCATTTGGCCCAACTCAGTGATTTGATTTGGTGCAATTCCTCAGAAGATAAACGCGTGATGCAATCCGAAGCGCCCGAAAAAAGAATCGAGGTCATTCCGACAATTCATGAGTTGTACGATCGTGGAAAGTCATTCGAGGCGAGGAGCGATTTACTTTTTGTCGGCAATTTCGCCCACCGGCCCAACCTCGATGGCATTCACTTTTTTATGGATGAGATTTTTGCCCTGCTCCAACAGACACTGCCGCAAATAGGCGTGAATATCGTCGGTGATAATCCGGCGCCTGAAATTTTGGCATACGCTTCGAACAAGGTGCATGTTACCGGTCACATAGCTGATATTGAGCCGTTGTTTGCGAGCGCTCGGGTATTTATCGCACCGATCCGATTCGGTGCCGGCGTTAAAGGTAAAGTGGGCGAATCAATGGCGCACGGGTTGCCGGTCGTGACGACCTCGATAGGAGCGGAAGGCTTTGGGTTAACCAATGAGCGCGACATTTTAATAGCAGACAACCCACGCGAATTCGCGAATTGTGTGACGCGTCTGTATTCAGATAAGGAATTGTGGGAAAAGGTAGCGGCGAATGCATACCGGCATGTGCAGCAAAACTTTACTCCGGAAGTTATTGCTAAGGTAATCAACGGATCAATCCGAGAAGTCGCGGACGCGCGCCGGATTCAATCATGAAACTACTGGTAACCGGAAGCCGTGGTTTCGTCGGCGGCAGCGTGGCAAGA